>JAHAZN010000050.1 GCA_018385335.1 Prevotella sp. | reverse complement strand
ACATCAAATATCTTCCTTCTCATAGCAGCAAAAATAGTTTTGGTGCAAATTTACTGATTTATAAGATATTAAACAAACAAATCAAGTATAATTTGCACCAAAACAAGATTTTTGAGAGTGTAAAATTGCACCAAAACAAGATTTTTGAGAGAGCAAAATTGCACCAAAACAAGATTTTTACCTCACCATCTTCTTGCCATTGACGATATAAATGCCATGAGGGAGCCCATTGAGAAGAGCAGAAGGAGGAACGTTGGCAGGAAGGGTGCGCAACAGTTGACCATTCAGCGCATGGACAGTGAAGGGACGGTCAACAGACGAAGAGATAGTGGTGGGCGAGAGGATGGACGTGGCAGCCGTGACATCCTCTACCGTAAACTTACCGTTGGTCTTGTCGGCTGACACCACATAATAAGCGTCCTCACTGACGGGACCAATGTCCACCGTCTGGTCGGCATTGGAGCCTTTGTTGAAGATGATATTGAAAGAGCGACTGTCGGCTGTCACCTCAAAGGACTTAAAATACCATTTCTCATTGTCAATCATCTTGGTATCAGTGACCGCCTTTCCCGGCCATGCGCCATTGAGTTGCGTATTCTTACCATCGTTGGCCCACGCATAGAAATAGACGTTGGTCCATCCTGGGGCTTTCACATAGACCGTCACCTGATGAGGTTGGAAGGGAACAATCTGGTAATGACGGGTGGTGACGGCAGACACCACACCCTGCTTCAACAGACCAACCTTCAGCGTAGTAGCTCCATCGATGGTGAGTTTGCTTCCCGAACTGACCTTGGATGACGATGCTGTGGGCTCGCTGCCATCAAGGGTATAGACAAGCTGTGCATCGGAGCTCCGGGAGAGGGCAAGGAGCGTTACCTCCTGAGCAGTCTCATAGGTACCAGAGGGAAGGGTCAGCCATGGCTGTTCACAATCTTTGGAGAGTGCCACACCAAGCTGATTGTCGCTGACAACCTCTACATATCCTTCGGGGAGGGCATAAGAAGAACTACCTGCACGGAAGAGCAACTTCGATGTGCTACCTGTTACCTCGACGACATGGAGCGAAGAGGAGCTGCTGAGCTGCTGCATCGTGCTCTGACTATGGATGCCTGCCATCTTGCGAGCCAGGATAAGTTGTTTGATGAGCGCCTTGTTGCTCTTCCAATGAGGCAGGAAGATGCAGGGCACGCCCGGTGTGGAGAGGATATAAGCATTGGCCACCGAGATGAAGTTGTTGATAGGATCACCGGGCTCCTGAGCAGAGCGATACTGCGTGTCATGGTTCTCCACGAAGGTAACAGCATAACGCTTGTAGTTGTCATAAGCCGCCAAGCCCTTGGTGGCCAGCTTGCTCCAGTTGGCAGCAGCACAGGCATCGCGAAGGACATAACGCGTGGCGAAGTCGAAGGTGGCCGACTGTATCTCATCATCAACCTTGGTGCCTGCTATCCACGTCATCAGAAGGTTGACACTGCCATCCCAATATTCTCCCACGGAATAGGTGGGCTTGACGGTGGCATTATAGAGGCCGGTGTATTTGGCGGCATACCCCTTGGTCATATCATAGCGAAAGCCCACATAACCGAGGTCCTCCTTCAGGAAGTTGAGGTAGTTGATGACATTGGCCTGCACATTGGCCGAAGTATGGTCGAGGTCACGCATGCCCGACCAGTCTTCACCGGTGTCTTTGGCGCCGCTCACCGCATATTTCTTGGCTGTTGCTCCACCATCGTCATCGATACAGATGTCTGCCAGTCCCAACTGCCACGTCTTGCCCTGATAGGTCTCGGCGGGGAAATCAACCCATGAGCCATTCACCCCGAGCGAACCGCGGTGATTGATAACCACGTCGGCAATGACCCCGACACCCTTCTCCTTACAGGTCTTGATGAATGAGCGCAGCTGTGCCTCGGTGCCGAAACTGCTATTATGGTCATACCAATAGACGGGGGTATAACCCATCACGTTATAGGAGCTGTTGCAGTTGCCGCTCTGCGGCACCCAGATGAGATCGAAGTATTCGGCGAGCTCATCCGACTGCGCTTCGAGGTTGGTCCACTGGGTATCAATGAAAGAGTCCCAGGAGAAGCCCTGGAGCATCACGCCGCCATAATTAGCAGGCCATCCATGCGCCCCTATGGAGAGCGAGAGGCAGCAGGCGAAGATGAGAAGTGATAGTTTTTTCATTATCTATAGAATATTTCGTTGTTTGGTGTCATGAATGACTGAAGTGCCTTGATGGCAGGCAAAGCCTTCCCCGTCCTGTTATCGAAGAGTCCGCGGTTGATCCAGCTGTTGATAACCTGTCTGCCCGACTCATTCTCTTCGGGAAACCACCAGAAAAGCCCTGTGACATTGGGATGACGGTTGAGTTCTCTCACCAGCTGCTTCGTAAACTCCTCCTGCCCGACAGGTGAGATAGGGAAGATTTCGCCATGCTTAAAGGGATCTTTAATCCACCGATCGTTGTCATGGGAATAGTAGGCCGCCGTCTCTACAATCATCACCGGTTTGTCGGGGAAGGTGCCTGCCAGCACATCGAGGGTATTGCCGAGGTTAGGAATCGACTTATGCCACATGGGATAATAGCTCAGACCGATGATATCATAATCCACCCCATAGCGTGCCAGCTGCCGATAGTAGGCTACAGTGAGATCGCAGTCGCCTGCCTTCTCGGTGTGAATGATAATCTTAGCCTCTGGGCACACCTCACGACAGGCCTTCACCCCTGCCCTGAGCATGAGGGCGAGCTGTTGCCAGCGGTTGTCTTGCATGGCGTTCACCTTGCCTACGGGCCAGAGCATACCATTGGTAATCTCATTGCCCACCTGGATAAGGTCAGGGGTGGCACCTGTTGCTACCATCGTCGTAAGGGCGTGACGTGTATGTGCCTCCACGCTGTCGGCGAGTACCTGTGCAGGAGTGTTTTTATCTCCCCAGGCACGGGGGATCAACTGTTTGCCCGGGTCTGCCCATGTGTCGGAGTAATGGAAATCGAGCATCAGTTGCATCCCCTGTTTCTTGATCTGACGTCCCAGGGCAGTGACCATCTTCAAGTCTTGACACACCCCTTCGTCCTTGTGTTGCTGTTTCGCCTCCTCGGGATGTACGAAGAGTCGCACACGCTGGGCATTCCATCCACAGCGTTTGAGCCAAGGAAGGAGTTGAATGGTTTGACCATCGAAATTGCGGTACACAGTGCCATTCCCTTCATAGACGGGAAGCATAGAGATGTCACCTCCTAATAAGCGCTGTTGTGGCTGTGCCATGATAGCGATTGAAAACGAGGAGAAGAGGAGAGAAAAAAGGAGTCTGCTCATCATCTGGTATGAAATAAAGCCGACCCCTCCCGATTTCCTTTTGAGGGGGAAACCACGAAGGGGTCGGGAATAAAAGTGTTTCAGGAAAAATTATTCTTTAGTGAGTGTTGCATGAGGAGCATCGCCCGTCTCAAGGAAGAGCTTCACGGTGAAGGTGCCACTCTCAGCCACGGGGATGTTGTCGTTGCTCTTGAACACGAGGTTGTCAACGCTGCTACCACCGATGTTCACTGTCTCCCAATCGCCCACGGTACGGAACTTGATGCTCTTGCCTGCTTCGAGCTGCACGCCCGTAGCCTTCCAGCAGCGTTCAGCCTCGACGTATGTGAGTTTTGTATCAGTGTCCCATCCACCGGGCTGTCCGTCACCGATAATACCCAGTTGGGTGAATGGTGTCACTGCATAGGTGAGGTTGACGATGTCCACCTTGATGGCATAAAAACCGTCAGCAGCGAGAGGGATGTCGCCAGAGCCGCCATCGTTGATAAGCACACCCTCGGTCTTGTTGGCATCCGAGCCCCAGTTGCCTGAGCCGTTCCAATCTCCACGATTGGAACGGAACTTGAAGCCCGACTTGAGATACATGGCACCATAATAGAGACCATCCTTGGCCGGCCCTTGAAGCGCGAAAGCCTCCGCCCAGTTGGTATTGTTACCTATCAGATAGATATACTCCTCGAAATAGATGGGCGTAATCTTATAGGAGCCCTCCATCATGTTCAGTTCAATGCGGAGCTTCTTCGGTCCATTGGGGATGCAGATGGAGCCGTCATTACCCAGCTCAGAACGGCGTTTCAATGTTCCCTCCAAGTCGGTGCATCCATTTCCGCCGGTCGTTCCGAAGAGCTGCGACCAGTCACCGTTGCCGATGGCATCGCAAGCCTTGTCATCACCGATGGCAAACCAAGTATCACCTGTAGCACTGGCCTCGATGGTGATGGTGAAGACAGGATCGTCATAGACATTGATGTCGCTGTGACTGAACTTCTGCTCCTTGGAAGCGGCCGAGCCGGCCCAGTCGAGCGTACCACCCACCACATAATAGTTCTCCGAGATGTCGGGTTTGATGAGCGTGGCGGTGAGCGTCATCGGTGCAGAGAACACCTTGGAAGCAATCTCCTGTCCACCCACCTTCACATTGACGATGGTCATTACGCGGGCAGTGATGGTGCGCTCATAAGGAGCGCGACCATACATCTTCTCTATAGCCTCTTGCAGATCGGCAGTAGCCACCTTACCCTCGAGCGAGGCAGGTATCTGGGTCTCACACTTGGCCTCTTCGCCACTGAGCATCACGACATACTCCTTGGCATCGGCCTGATTGGGGGTGAAGAGGAGCAGACTGTCATCGGTCACTTGCTCAAACTTCACATCAGAGCGTTCCTGTCGGGTGGGGAGAACATACTCCTCATCGATAGCTCCCTGACCATTATGCTGGGGAGCAGACCAGTCGGTATAGTCGTCTTCACAACCCACCAAGGCTGCTGACATCACTACGCCGTATAATAATTTCTTGATTGTCATAATCTGAATGTATTTAAGGATGAATACTCTTATTTATCAAGTGGAGTGATACTGAAGGTACCATCGATATCATTGAAGAGGATGAACCATGTTCCTTCGGGCACACCGATATTCTTACCGTTTTGGGTGGCAGCGCCACAGATGTTCACTTCACCATCGTAGGCACCGAAGCCCCAGTTTGTTCCCCAACCTTCAGCAATCTTAAACTTAATCTGCTCTACTGCGCCGGCAGCCACGGTGAGGGTGTAGTGCCATACGTGGTTGTTAGCTACGGAGGCAGCAGGAGTCATCTCCACGCCCTCAGACCAGTTGGTGAAGGAACCGGTGATGCAGATCTTGTCATAGACAGTAGGCGTGATGTCGAGCTTCTTGATGTCACAAACCAAGTCTTTGGTGTTGAGTGTCACGGTGTAGTAGCCCTCTTCACACCAGATGTTTCCTTGGTCGGAGCCTCCATCACGATAGACGGCCTCGCCCGGATTGCCTGTTCCCATGAAACCATAGTCCCAGTTGAAGTCGTTGCGCTGAATCTTCCATCCCTCCATATCGAAGTAGTTGGTATAGATGAGTGTACCCGTACCTGTGGCCTTGTCGTAGTTGCAGTTAGGATCGAGGAACATCGGGACACAGCTCACGCCAGTCTGGTTGCCCCAGCTGCCGTCAGCAAACTTATTACCCACGAGATACCAAAGTACGGGGTCGGCAGAGGTGAGCACTATATAATAAGGTACGACCTTCATCTCCAAGACATTAGAAGCGATGGGATACTGTCTTGTCATACCCACATTGAGGAAAGCATAGACACGCACATAGGCCTTGGCGTCGGTAGGGATATTGTCGAGGGTCCATCCGGTCACCTCCTGCAGCGCACGCTCCACCTCTTCGCCGGTGAGCGAGATGCTGCACTTCTGTGTGGTGCGACTGATGACGGCGTAGTCGGCCACCATTGCGCCACTCTTATCAGCTGCCGCCTCATCGACAGACACTGTGAAAGAGTTGGAAGGCGACACTTGCACCTCATAGACCACATTGACAGGTGCATTGTCGGTCGTATATTGAGGTTGTGACCAGGTGAGCTGGAGGTCGGTGGCCTGCTCAAGCACAATCTCCTGATTGATATAGTTGGGCGCATTGAGTTTGAACTCCTTCGGCTGTATCACCGTAGGGTTCGACTCCATATCGTCCTCACAAGCTGTAAACAAGGCGGTACTGCCCACGAGCAGGGCGCCCAGCAATAGATGCTTATTCATATTGTGTTAGCTTTTATTCGGTTAAACATTAGTTGTCAATCTGCGTATATCCATCAATCTGCGTGAGGTTGCGGTTGGCCATCACCTCAGTGGTGGGGATAGGATAAACGTTCCTGTATTTCTCAAAGGTAGCACCCTTCTCGGCTCCTGCCTTGAAGTCCCACATATAAGTGGAGGCACCTCCATACTGGTTGAAGCGGATGAGGTCGGTGCGACGCTGTCCCTCGAAATAGAACTCACGGGCACGCTCATCGAGCACATCGTTGAGGGTGAAGCTGTTCTTCTCCCCGGCATGGGCACGGTTGCGCAGAGCGTTGAGATAGTTCTTGGCCGTTCCGTCACCCTCACCATTGAGGTGCATGAGTGCTTCGGCGGCATTAAGGTAGGCTTCAGCCACACGGAAGAGGAAGAAGTCGGTGTCCACATCATAGGAGTCGTGAGGGTCTTGGCCGGTGGAGTAGTTGTTGTTCCACTTAGTAGTCACAAGGCCATAGGCAAAGCTGGAGTTGTCCTTGAGTTCTACGGTGCGCTCACGCCAAGTGCCTACATCGTCGATATACCCCTGTCCCCAGAAGAGGGCACGGTCGTCGATACCCATCTCACGAATCTCTTTGGTCGTCTTGTTGAGGAAGACAGAAGGATTGTCTACAAACTTCTCGATGAGCTGTGGACGGCAACGCATACCCGACCAGTTGTTGCCTGTAGTACCGGCATCACGGTCGGTCACTGTCTTCATTGAAGGATTCCACATGGCGGCAACGAAGAAGAGTGAGCCACCCCATCCTTTGGTCTTCTTACCATCCTGGAGCAAGGGGAGCAGGGCTTCGCAGCTGGCGCCGTTGGAACCGTTGTCGCCCATGAAGAGCAGGTCATAGGGCTGGTAGCCGGCAGCCTTAGCAGCACCACTGATCTTCGTATCATCAAAGAGCGCATAGTTTGAGTGGATGATCTTCTCGGCATAATCCTTAGCCTCTTTCCAGTAAGGATTTTTCTGACCATCGTTGTTGAGATAGGTACCGGCATTGAGATAGAGGCGGCTGAGGAGCAGCCAGCAGGTACCCTGATCTACACGACCGTAGTTGGGGTCGCTGTCAGTCTCGGGCTGAGCAGGCAACAGGTCATTCTGGATAGCTTCCAACTCTCCCTTAATCCAGTTGAAGAGGAACTCGCGTCCCATGGCGAGCAACTCGGCACGGCTGTAGTTCTTGCCTGCCTCATACTTGCCGTTGTGGGCATGCGCCTGCAAGGGGGTCTCCGTTGAGATCTTGTCCGTGAAAGCAGGGTCGCCAAAGTAGTCGAGCATGAGGAAATAGTTGTAGGCACGAATGAAGCGCACCTCAGCCAATCTGGTCTTGTCGCCCTGAGTCTCAGAAATCTGGATATAGGAGTTACAATAAGAGATGTTGGACACCAAACGATAGTAGAGGAACTTGAGGATAGGTGTTCCAGGAACGGTGCGGTTGAAGCCCACCTCGGTGATATCACCGTCACTCCACCAGCAGATAGCCTCATCGGTGGAGAGCTCACTGAAGTTGAAGACATTTCTCAACAACGTCGATTTACCATTGTCATCGATGGAGAAGTCGGCATTTCCATCCAGACCTTCCATAATCAAGCTTGCATAACACTTGGTGTAGAAACCTGTCACATCTACCGAACCCGTGGCGTTGGGGTCGATATTGCCGTCGTCAAGATCTGCCATACATGAGGTCAAGCCCATGGAGAGTAGCAGAGTGGCAGCAGGAGCAAGCGCTTTTATTTTGTTCATTTTCATGATTGTCATAGTTTAAAGGGTTAGAAATTGAGGTTCAAACCGAGCAGGAAGGTACGGCTACGCGGATAGAGACTGCTCTCCTTACCGGTGGTCTGCTCGGGATCGAGACCATCATAGTCGGTGATGGTGAACACGTTGCTGCAAGAAGCATAGATACGTCCACTCAGACCTTTGTACTTGTTATCCTTGCCGAAGCCACTGAAGGAATAACCGAGGGTGATGTTGTCGCACTTCAGGAAGCTGGCATTCTGCACCCAGTAGTCGGAGAGAGAATAGTTGTAGGAAGACCAGTTGTTGTATGCCATCTCCGATGTGGTGTTCGTATAATAACCCTTGGAGTTATAGCACTCAGCCACATTAGAGCATCCCTGCTGCAGGTCATTGTAAACATAGTTTCCCCAGCTGGCACGCCAGTTGGTACCGAGGTCCCAGTTCTTATAAGATATCTTCATACTGAATCCGCCTGTCCATGGTGCAGAAATCTGCTTGTAGAAATAGCGGTCGTTCTCGTCGATCTGTCCGTCAGCATTGCGGTCAACATAGCAGCCCATGATGGGTCGTCCTGCCTCGTCGTATGCCTGCTGATATACCCAGAAGCTGTTGGCTGGTTTACCAATCTTGTGATAGGTAACTGCTTCGTTCGTACCTACTGACATACCTGCCTGAATCTGGTCGTAACCACCATAGAGTTCGGTCACCTCGTTCTTGTTGTAGCCGGCATTCACACCCAGTTCAACAAACCAGTTATTGGTCTGGATAGGACGACCGGTCAGTGCCAACTCAATACCCTTGTTCTCCAACTCACCGGCATTCATAAGAATCTTGTTGTCGAAGTTCTGACCGGCAGGAACGGAGGTCGTACACATCAGGTCGGTGGTCTTGCGCAAATAGGCATCAGCGGTCAGGGTGAGTCGCTGGTTGAAGAAGCCCAGGTCAAGTCCCACGTTCCAGGTGGTCGTGGTCTCCCATGTCAGGTCGTTGTTATAGGCAAGAGGCTGATAGATCCAACCCGGGTTGTTGGGACCGATGGGATAAGTGTAATAGGGATTGTTGTTCACCTTGTAGGTAGGAGAGTAGTAATCCTTCTGTGTGTCCTGCTGACCGGTCTTACCCCAACCAAGACGGAGCTTGAGGTCGCTGACGGCATCCACATCCCTCAAGAAGGGTTCGCTCTTCACACGCCATGCAAAGGCAGCAGAGGGGAAGAAGCCCCAACGCTCACCATCGGCAAAGCGGCTTGAACCATCATAACGGGCAGTGAAGGTGAAGAGGTAGCGGTCGAGCAACGTATAGTTCAAACGTCCATACCAGCTGACGAGCAC
This sequence comes from Prevotella sp., assembly GCA_018385335.1. GTDB lineage: Bacteria > Bacteroidota > Bacteroidia > Bacteroidales > Bacteroidaceae > Prevotella. The sequence continues at coordinate 17,392 of JAHAZN010000050.1, read as the reverse complement.
CTGCTGACCGCGCCATCTTGACTCATTAGAAGAGTTGACAGTACCGGCACGTGGTGTACCGTCGTCATAGGTCTGCTGATTGGTGAGAGGATAGAAGGTCTTAGCCCACTCGTCGCCCCAGTATTTCATGCGGCTGTATTCATAACCTGCCATCACATCGATATGATGAGCCTTGGCAAAGTCTTTGAGATACTGTGCATAGGCAGTAGCTACGAGGTTGTATTTCTTCTCGGTGTTCTCGGCCAGTTTGCTATAATAGAAACCATAAGAGGTCTGCGGGTCATAGTCGGTGTACTGTCCACCTGTGGTGTATTCACCGGCAAGATTGAGATGGAGGTGAAGGTCTTCAAAACCGTGAATCTTATAGTCGGCCTCGATGTTACCTATCAGCACATGCGCCTTCTCATAGTAGTTGTTGTTGACAGCCTTCTCCAAGGGGTTCTTGGGAGCGTCGTCGTTGACAGCATAGGGGAAGGTGGGGTCGAAGGCTGATGTTGTCTTTGTCCACTGCCAGTAGCCTCCCCAGTTGATGTATCGTGGGTCATCACTTCTCACGGGACGTGTGGGGTCCATCTTCACAGCCTCACCAATAGCATCTGTACCACCTTTGTTAGCCTTCACATAGGAGTACTTACCATTGATGTTGAGGTTGAGGTGATCTTGAAGCAAAGAGGGATTGAGACTGAAGCCAGCGGTGAAACGGCTGTAGTCTGACTTCTTCAAAATACCGTTTTGGCTGGTATAGCCTGCGCTCACGCGGTAGGGCATCGACCATTTCTCGTTGCCAACGCCACCGGAGATAGAGAGGTTATGGTCGTGGCTCACTGCGGAACGATAGATCTCATCCTGCCAGTCGGTATCATAGGTACCAGCGGCAAAGTCGGGGGTACCATCGGCATTGAATTTCTTCCATCCCAGTCCTTTGTAGGCATCAGAATCATCGCCATACTTGTTCTTGATAAACTGCACATATTCGCCAGCATCCATCACATCAAGCGTCTTATCCTTGGTGCTCAGAGAGAAGGTAGCATTGTATGACACCTGCGGTGCTTGATTCTTGCGTCCCTTCTTGGTGGTGATGATCACCACACCGTTAGAACCACGGCTACCATAGATAGCGGTGGCAGAAGCGTCTTTCAGGATAGTGAAGCTCTCAATGTCGTTGGGGTTGACGAGCGAGAGGGGGTTGGCCATACCCTTGGTCTTATTGCCATCCATCGGCATACCATCGATAACGATAAGTGGGTCGTTGTTGGCATTGAGCGAGGCACCGCCACGGATACGGATCTGGGCGGCACCGCCTGGTTCTCCATTTGTAGTATTGACGTTCACACCGGCAATCTTACCCTGAATCATGTCTTGCGCTGTGGTCACCAATCCACGATTTTTCTCATCGGGTTTGATGGCGACCACCGAACCGGTGAGGTCGTTTTTCTTAGCCACACCATAACCGATGACCACGACATTGTCAAGCATCTTAGCGTCTTCTACCAAGGTAACCACCACGTTGGGGGCAGCCTTCACTGTGGCTGTCTGATAACCCACGTATGACACCTGGAGGGTAGCTCCCTGTGATGCTTTCACTGTGAAGTTGCCATCAAAATCGCTGACCACACCGGTCTGCGTACCGACAACACGGACGGCAGCACCGATCACCGGTTCACCTTCCGCATCCTTCACATGACCTTTGACAGTAATCTGTGCAAAGGCACCTACCGAGAGGAAGAGTCCCAACAAAAGGACCAGTATCCTACACGGACTGATACTGTTTACCTGCTTCATTATCACATAGATTAAAGTTAGTAATAGATTGTAAAAAAAATAGGTTTTTTGTCCAATAAAGACTTGTTTCTGATGCAAAGGTAGGAGTGTTTCAGATACGTTGTCATTTTTTAACGACAAATTATCGTACACATAAATGCAAACGTTTGCATCATAAATAAGCAGAATGTGAAATTTACATGAGTGCGCGAGCAAATAATTTCCTATTTTTGCAAACGAATAGCTCACTGAAACTGTGTTGATAACAAAACAAGACCAATGACTATACCTCAAAAACCCGACGAACAGTTGACAATGAAAGACATTGCCAAGGCCTTGGGTATCTCTGTAGCCACCGTATCAAGAGCCCTCAAAGACTCTCCCCGCATCAGCAAGGAGAAGAGAGAGCAGATACAAGCCTATGCACAGGCACACAACTTTGTGCCCAATATCTTGGCAGAGTCTCTGCGCAACAACAGAGGCATTCCCATAAAGGTGATAGGAGTGATTATCCCCGAGATTGCACACTACTATTTCTCTACTGTTCTCGCGGGCATCGAGGAAGAGGCACGCATGCACGGCTACCGCATCATGGTGGCACAAAGCAATGAGCGTTATGAACAGGAGGCACGCATCTGTCAGTCGTTCTATGAGAACAAAGTGTGTGGGGTAATCGTGTCGCAAGCCAAAGACACAACGAAATACCATCATTTTGAGAAACTCATCAACGTGGGGATGCCCCTGGTGTTCTACGACCGTATCTGCACTGGCGTGAATGCCAGCAGAGTGGTGGTGGACGACTATCAAGGGGCGTTCACTGCAGTGAGTCATCTCATTGAGACGGGCTGCAAACGTATTGCCTTTTATGGCTCTACAATGACGCTGGAGATATCAAAAAACCGATTCAACGGCTACAAGGATGCTCTTCTGAAACATGGGATAGAGATAGACAATTCACTTACCCATTTCTGCGACAACAGGGATGATGCTGAGGCCATCACCCCTGATATTCTCTCAGCTGACGACAGACCTGATGCGTTCTTTGCCGTGAACGACGACACCGCAATAGGCATTCTCTACACAGCCAAGAGGATGGGGTTCCGCATCCCACAGGACATCTCCATCTGCGGGTTTACCAACGGTCAACGTGCCATCGCCTGCGACCCAATGCTTACCACCGTAGAACAGCGGGGAAAACGGGTGGGCGAGGAGGCTGCCAACATACTTATCTCACAGGTGGAGGGAAGGCTGCCACGCGACAAGGCTGAACGACGCATCGTGCGCACCCGACTCATCATCAGAGGAACAACAAGATAATAATCGCTAAGACAGAAAATAATAACCGTCAATTTACTATGAAAGCAAGACCCGACCTTTCGTTTTTCAAACTATGGAACCTGAGCTTTGGTTTCTTCGGTGTACAGATCGCCTATGCACTTCAGAGTGCTAACATCAGCAGAATATTCGCCACCATAGGTGCCGACCCCCACTCGCTGAGTTATTTTTGGATTCTCCCTCCATTGATGGGCATCATCGTTCAACCTATCGTGGGTACGCTGAGCGACAAGACCTGGTGTCGTTTCGGACGCCGTATCCCATATCTCTTTATCGGTGCGGCAGTAGCTGTCCTGGTGATGTGTCTGCTCCCTAATGCGGGGTCGTTGGGAATGGCTCTGTCCACTGCCATGGTCTTCGGTCTGTGCTCACTGATGTTCCTCGACACGAGCATCAACATGGCCATGCAACCCTTTAAGATGCTGGTGGGCGACATGGTGAATGAGAAACAGAAGGCACTGGCTTATTCGATACAGAGTTTCCTGTGCAATGCGGGCTCTATCGCCGGATATGTATTCCCCTTCCTCTTCACTTTCCTTGGTATCAGCAACGAAGCGCCACGTGGCGTGGTGCCCGACTCAGTCATCTACTCTTTCTATATCGGTGCTGCCATCCTCATCCTCTGTGTGCTCTACACCACTGTCAAGGTGAAGGAGATGCCTCCCAAGGAATATGCCGAATATCACGGACTGGACAAACCATTGAATGAAGAGAAGGTGAACATCATCCTGCTCCTCAGAGACGCTCCCTCGGCATTCTGGAGCGTAGGACTGGTGCAGTTCTTCTGCTGGGCAGCCTTCATGTATATGTGGACCTATACCAATGGAGCCATCGCTGATACCTGCTGGAACACTTCCGACCCCTCGTCGCCTGCCTATCAGGAGGCTGGCAACTGGTTAGGTCTGCTCTTTGCTATCCAGGCATTAGGCAGTGTGATATGGGCTGTTGTTCTTCCCAATATCCCCTCCCGTAAATTGGCCTATGCTGGCAGTCTGCTGCTTGGTGGACTGGGCTTCCTTCTCGTCCCCTTCATCCACAACCAATATGTGCTCTTCATTCCTTACCTGCTGATAGGCTGTGCCTGGGCTGCCATGCTCGCCATGCCTTTTGCCATTGTTACCAATGCACTTGAAGGACGCGGACATCTCGGTGTCTATCTCGGTCTGTTCAACGGCACTATCTGTATTCCTCAGATAGCAGCAGCAGCCCTCGGTGGTGTGCTCCTCTCGTTGGTAGGTAGCGTGCAGGCTAACATGCTGGCAATGGCGGGCGTATTCCTCATCATCGGTGCACTCTTTGTGGGTCGCATCAAGGAATAGGACGGACGAATAAAAAAAAATGAGAAAAAAATGGGATTGGAATAAAAAAAATAAGTATCTTTGCCGGCCTAATGGTTTAGGAACGTGAAAAGATTACTCTTATTATCCCTCATTCTCTCCATCAGCACAACACTCATGGCCCAACAACGTAAGACGGATGTTGTGGGTGATGCTTTGCAATATGTGCCACGCGCCTCGGTGTTGGTTCTCCGCTTGTGTGGGGTAGAGAGCAAGACAAAGAATGACAAGGAGTATTTTGCAAGAACCATAGGAAGCACTGTTCTCTCCACTGGTATCGTTTGGGGGCTGAAGAGTAGCATCAACTCGTGGCGACCGGACCATACCGACCAGCGTTCATTCCCCTCGGGACATAGTGCCATGGCTTTTGGCGGTGCCCATCTGCTACATAAGGAATATGGGCAACACTCTCCATGGATCAGTATCGGCGGTTATGCCGTAGCTACCACCGTGGCAGTTAGCAGGGTTGCAAGAGATCGCCACCATTGGTATGACGTGACAGCAGGTGCCGCTATCGGCATCCTCAGCACCGAACTGGTCTATTTCTCCACCAAGAAACTCTTTCCACATAAGGAAACAACCATCAGCATGGGAAGCGATTGCCTCACCGTTAATGTTCGTTTCTAACTCCTTACATTCCATTCATTAACCTAATAAAAAGGACTTATTGTATGCAAATGTGCAAACGTTTGCATTTTCGTTAAAACAAATCCTTTGTTGCTTTGGCACAATGAATGAATAATATTTGTAATTTTACCCTCAAGACAGGAAATACTATCCTAACTAACAATCTATACATTATTATATTTAATACTTACTACTATGAAAGTGCGGTTTAATATCAACTACATCACTTCATTCGGTGAAGAGTTGTTTGTGAGCATTTGGGAAGATGAGCACCCTGGCCGACAGAAATCTTTTGGTATGCTGACCAATAATGGCCAGGACTGGTATTGTGAGATAAATGTTGACAAGAAGAATAAGACATGGATCAACTACCATTACTCTGTGAAGAAAAATGGCAAAGAGGTGAGATGCGAATGGCTCACTGAGGCGCATCGTCTCTGTCTGCCTACAAGTGCCAAGACGATGGTCAACGTCTATGACAAATGGACCGTCATCCCTGAAGATGTTGCACTCTATTCTACGGCATTGCGCGGTAACCGCCAGCTGGCTGACGACCTAAGTGTGGACACCAGCAGGGGATGTACACTGGTACTGAAGGTGAGAGCCCCACAGTTGCGTAGCAATGAGCGTCTGGCACTGATAGGCGATGACCCATATATCGGCAATTGGGAAGCACTCAAAGCCAAAGAGATGAAGGAGCAGCAGCCTCATGAGTGGAGCATTGTACTGGATGTGAAAGCATTCAGTCGGCCACTTATCGAGTTTAAGTTTGTTGCCCTTGATGAAGAGCACGACGTCACACCACTATGGGAAGAGGGCAGAAACCGCACCGTCCTACTCCCACATCTGGCATCCAACGAGATGACGGTGTATGAACTCACGCAGGCCTCACTACCCATCTACCCATGGAAGGGGGCAGGAACGGTAATCCCGGTGTTCTCACTGCGCTCTGAAGGGAGTTTCGGTGTGGGTGACTTCGGCGACCTGAAGGCTATGATCGACTGGGCAGCGATGACGGGGCAACGTGCTCTGCAGGTGCTCCCTATCAACGACACGACCATCACCCACACCTGGCAAGACTCCTATCCTTATAACAGCATCAGCATTTATGCACTCCATCCTCAATATACTGACCTCCGACAGTTGCCTCCTCTCAAGGATGAGCAAGCACGTCTGCACTATGAATCGCTGCGCCACGAGCTGAACGCTCTCACACAGATTGACTACGAACGTGTCAACGAGGGAAAGATGAGCTATCTGAGGGCACTCTACGAGCAAGAGGGAGCGAATATTAAACGTAAAGCTGACTACAAATCGTTTGTCAGTGCCAACAAGGAATGGCTCCTCCCCTATGCTGTCTATAGCGTCTGCCGCGACACCTACGGCACTGCCTCCTTCAGTCAGTGGCCTGAGAAGGTGAAGGTGGACACCGAGAATGAGACCATCACCTTCACACCTCGCAATGGGAAGGACAAAGAGCACAAGGTGACGACAAAAGACAAGACGCTGGGCAAGCAGCTGGCATTCTGGTACTTCATCCAATATAACCTCGATAAACAGATGAGGGCGGCTCACGAGCATGCCATGGAGAAACATGTCATCCTCAAGGGCGACATCCCCATCGGCATCAGTCGTGATGGCGTGGAGGCGTGGATGGAGCCACGTTACTTCAACCTCAACGGACAGGCTGGTGCACCACCTGATGCCTTCTCACGCAACGGACAGAACTGGGGATTCCCTACCTACAACTGGAAGGCGATGATAGAAGATGGCTGTTCATGGTGGGTGAAACGCTTCACTAAGATGGCCCAGTATTTTGATGCTTACCGCATCGACCACGTGCTCGGTTTCTTCCGTATCTGGGAGATACCCATCCATGCCGTTCACGGCTTGCTGGGGCAGTTCTCCCCTGCCCTCCCCATGACACGCGAGGAGATAGAGGCCTATGGTCTTAACTTCCAGGAAGACCTCTTCACCGAACCTTATATCCGCGACTGGATGCTCGACAAGATGTTTGGCGAGAAAGCGGGAATGGTGAAGACGATGTTCCTCGACCTGCAGTATGAGGATGTGTGGAAGATGAAAAAATCTTTCAACACTCAACGTAAGATAGAGGCTTTCTTCAAAGAGAAGATTGCTGCAGGTGCCGACGAACAGATCTACAACACTGATATTCGCGACGGACTATATGCCTTGGTGAGCAACGTGCTCTTCGTGCGCGACCATAACGACAGCAGTAAGTTTCATCCTCGCATCGGGGTGCAGCTCGACTATGTCTATGAGTCGCTCTACGACTGCGACAAGTTTGCCTTCAACCGTCTCTACAACGACTACTTCTACCGCCGCAACAACCACTTCTGGTATGGCGAGGCGATGAAGAAGCTGCCTCTGCTCACACAGGCTACGAGGATGCTGGTATGTGCCGAGGACCTCGGCATGGTGCCCGACTGTGTGCCATGGGTGATGAACGAGCTGCGCATCCTTAGCCTGGAGATTCAGTCGATGCCTAAGGACAGCAAGGTGCGCTTCGGTCATCTCTCACAGAATCCTTATCGCAGTGTATGCACCATCTCCACCCACGACATGTCAACGCTCCGCCAATGGTGGGATGAGGATAACGAGCGTACACAAGACTACTATGTCAGTATGCTCCACCGCCGTGAGGCTGCTCCTCATCCGCTGCCAGGATGGTTGGCAAAGGAGATCGTCAGTCGCCATCTCACCTGCCCCTCCATGCTCTGTCTGCTGTCGTTCCAAGACTGGCTCGCTATCGACGAGAAACTACGTCTGCCCGACGAGAATGCGGAGCGCATCAATATCCCTGCCAACCCCCGACACTATTGGCGCTATCGCATGCACCTCACCATCGAACAGCTCATGAAGGAGAAAGACTTGAACGACACTGTCAAGACGCTCATCTTCCAGAGTGGAAGGGCATAATTTTTTTCTGACAACAAGAGATATTCAAACAACGATTATACAATGAAAAAGTTATTTATCTTCACAGCCGTGATGGCTATGATGCCTTTTCTCGTCGCTGCTCAAACCATCAAATCACCTAATGGTGATGTGACCCTCACCTTCTGTCTCGACCAGGGGAAAGCGTTCTACGAGATGACCTATAAGGGAAAGACTGTGGTAAAGAAGAGTAGGCTGGGACTCGAACTGGCAAAGACGAAATACTCAAGTAAGAAGGAAGAGTATCACCTAATGGATGGGTTTGAGGTGAGCAACACCAAGACCTCTACTTTCGATGAGACCTGGCGACCCGTATGGGGAGAGACAGCGACCATCCGCAACAACTACAATGAGTTGGAAGTGGGTCTCACGCAACCTGCCACACACCGTGACATACGCCTCCGCTTCCGTGTCTATGACTATGGCATGGGACTGCGTTATGAGTTTCCTCAACAGGAGGAGCTCAACTATTTCGTCATCAAAGAGGAGCGCACACAGTTTGCTATGACCGGCGACCATACCGCATGGTGGTTGCCTGGCGACTATGAGACTCAGGAGCAGGAGACTCAGGAGAGCAAGCTCTCTGAGATAAGGAACAGGTTTCATGATGCCGTCAACTGGAGCAACTCTTCCATCGCTGTGTTCTCACCCACGGGGGTACAGACGGCACTGCAGATGAAGACCGCAGAGGGACTCTACCTCAATATCCATGAAGCAGCTTGTGTCAACTACCCCACCATGCACCTCAACCTCGATGATAAGACGATGGTGTTTGAATCGCATCTCACTCCGGATGCCCAGGGTTACAAGGGGTTCATACAGACTCCCTTCAATACCCCATGGCGCACTGTCCTGGTGAGCGATGATGCGCGTGACATGCTCTCAAAGAAACTGACACTCAACCTCAACGAGCCCTGTAAGATTGAAGATACGTCATGGATCCATCCCACGAAATACTGTGGTGTGTGGTGGAGCATGATTGTCGGCAAGCAGTCGTGGAGCTACACCAATGAGCTGCCATCCGTTCATCTCGGCGTGACAGACTATAGGAAATGCCGTCCAAACGGCACACATGCTGCCAACAACGAGGAGGTGAAGCGTTATATCGACTTCGCCGCTGAGAATGGGCTCGACCAGGTGCTCGTGGAGGGATGGAACGAAGGATGGGAAGACTGGTTCGGTCACTCCAAACTCGATGTGTTTGATTTCGTCACTCCTTATCCCGACTTCGACCTGAAGATGCTCAATGACTATGCGCATGCCAAGGGTGTGAAACTCATGATGCACCACGAGACATCATCGTCGGCACTCAACTACGAGCGTCACCTTGAGAAGGCTTTCAACCTCATGAACGAATATGGCTACGATGCCGTGAAGACTGGTTATGTGGGTGACATCATCCCCCGCGGAGAGCATCACTACAGTCAGCTGATGAACAACCACTACCAGTATGTGGTGGAGCAGGCAGCCCAACACCATATCATGGTCAACGCTCACGAGGCGACACGCCCCACCGGTCTCTGTCGCACCTGGCCCAACCTTGTGGGCAACGAGAGTGCGCGTGGCACGGAATATGAAGCGTTTGGCGGCAACGCCCCGGCACATACGGTCATCCTCCCCTTCACTCGCCTGCAGGGTGGACCCATGGACTATACACCTGGAATATTTGAGACACAGCTCTCCACATGGAGCGACAACACATCGTATGTGCGCACCACACTCTGCGGCCAGCTGTCGCTCTATCTCGTGATGTACAGTCCACTGCAGATGGCTGCTGACTTGCCCGAACACTATGAGAGATACAAGGATGCGTTCCAGTTTATCCGTGATGTGGCCGTTGACTGGGACGACTCTCGATATCTTGAAGCTGAGCCAGCACGATATATCACCGTGGCAAGAAAAGCCAAGGGGTGCGACCGATGGTTCGTGGGTGGCAAGACCAATCAGGAGGCCCGTACTGCCATCGTCAACCTCGACTTCTTAGACCCAGGGAAGAAATATCTGTGCACGCTCTATGCTGACGCTAAAGAGGCTGACTATGAGAAAAATCCCAAAGCATATACCATCACACGAAAGGTGGTGAAGAAGGGGGATGTCATCAAAGTGAAGGAAGCACGCGGTGGTGGATTTGCCATGAGCATCATCCCTCAATAGTCGCTACATCAACAAGCAACGAAGCATTCATCCTAATATTTGACGTATCACATGAGAACGACCAATATTCTTCTCTGTGCCATGCTCTCTATCATGGGCACAAAGGCATCTGCTCAGGTGTTTAACGAGATGATCTACACCCCTGAGGCCACCACATTCAAACTCTTTGCCCCTAACGATGCCAAGCAGGTAAAACTGCGACTCTATAACGATGGTGTGAAGGGGAAATGCACCAAGACGGTGAAGATGACACGCTCGGCAGAGAACACCTGGACAGCGACGGTGAACGGTGACCTGAAACATCGGTTCTATACCTTCGACATGGGAAGGGGTGAGTGTGCCGGTGTCTTCGCCAAGGCCGTGGGTGCCAACGGGCGACGGGGGGCGATCATCAACATGGCAGAGACCAATCCCGAAGGATGGGCAGACGACCAGCGGCCTGTATTGAAGTCGCCCGCAGACCTCATCATCTATGAGATGCATCACCGCGACTTCTCTATTGCACGTAAGGAGGCACGCTATCCAGGAAAATTCCTGGCACTCACTGAGCCTTGGGCCATCAATCATCTCAAAGAACTGGGAGTGAACGCAGTTCATCTGCTCCCCTCTTTCGACTATGCCTCTGTTGATGAGTTGCAACCCGATAAAGCGCAATATAACTGGGGTTATGACCCGATGAACTATAATGTGCCTGAAGGGTCATATGCTACCGATGCCTTGCGGCCAGAGATACGTATCAGGGAGTTTAAACAGATGGTGCAGGCGCTTCATAAGGCGGGTATCAGGGTGATTCTCGACGTGGTGTATAATCACACTTTCGATATTCAAGGGAGCAACTTCCAGCGCACCTTCCCCGACTATTTCTACCGTAAGACGCCACTGGGCAACTACTCCGATGGTTCGGGTTGCGGCAATGAGACAGCCAGCGACCGACCATTGATGCGACAGATGATGGTGGAGAGCGTGGAATACTGGATCAATGAATATCACATTGATGGTTTTCGCTTCGACCTCATGGGCATCCATGATATCGAGACCATGAACGCCATCCGTGCTGCCGTGGATGCCATCGACCCTTCTATCTTTATCTATGGAGAGGGATGGAGCGCCGGCAGCTGTGCTTATCCTCAGGAGCTCCTGGCAATGAAGGCTCATGTCAACAGACTCAACGGTATCGCTGCCTTCAGCGATGAGATGAGGGATGCGCTCCGCGGTCCTTTCAGCGATGACACCAAGGGACGCTTCCTTGCCGGGATAGCGGGAGAAGAGGAGAGCATCAAGTTTGGCATTGCTGGTGCTATCAGTCATCCTCAGATAGACTACACTAAGGTGAACTATAGCAAAGCTCCCTGGGCGAATGAACCGACACAGATGATCAGCTATGTGAGTTGCCACGACGATATGTGTCTCACCGACCGTCTGCGGGCAAGCATCCCACAGCTGTCAGAAGAGGAACTCATCCGCCTGGACCTGCTGGCACAGACGGCAGTGATGACAAGTCAGGGTGTGCCCTTCATGCTCAGTGGCGAAGAACTGCTGCGCAACAAGAAGGGGGTACACAACAGCTACAACTCGCCCGACAGCATCAACCTCCTCAACTGGGAGGGGAAACGTACTTACCCTGAGGTTTTCAACTACTACAAAGGACTCATCCAACTGCGTAAGAACCATCCTGCCTTCCGCCTCGGCAATGCTGACTTGGTAAGGAAACATCTGGAGTTTCTCCCATCGCCATCATGTACGGTGGCCTTCCGCCTGAGGGACTATGCCGGACGCGACGACTGGCGTAGCATCATCGTGGTGCTCAACAGCAACAAATCGGCTCAGACCATCAACATCCCCGAAGACCGCTACACCATCGTGTGCAAGGGTGGAAGAATAGATGAGCGCGGACTGGGACAGATTGAAGGCAAGCAGCTCACCGTGGGTGGACAAGAAGCCATGATCATCGTAAAGAAGTAGAGATAAAACAGATATATCGAAGAATGGAAATACTAAAAGACAATGAAACGACTATTTTTATTTTTCTCATTTCTAATCACAGCAATAACTATGAATGGTGCTGTAAAGATTGATCGTATTGACCCTACCGACTGGTTCGTGGGGATGAAGAATCCATCACTGCAACTGATGGTCTATGGAAAGAATATCTCACTGGCTGATGTCACTACTGATTATCCTGGAGTCAGCATCGACAGTATCGTAAGACTGGAGAGTCCCAACTATCTCCTTGTCTATCTTAACATCGGTAAGGCACAAGCGGGCACGATGACGCTCAACTTCTCAGGGAAAAAGGTGGCTTATCAGTTGAAGAACCGTGATATGTTAGGTGAGCAACGTAGTGGGTTCAGCAATGCTGACGTGCTCTATATGCTCATGCCCGACCGCTTTGCCAATGGGCGCCTCGACAACGACCAGATCAAAGGGATGAAGGACTATGTCAACGACCGCAGTCAACCCAGTCTGAGACACGGCGGCGACCTCGAGGGCATCCGACAGCATCTCGACTATTTCACAGACCTCGGCGTGACTGCTCTCTGGTTCACTCCTGTCTTGGAGAACAACTCTCCCGACCAGAACGGCAACAGCACTTATCATGGCTATGCCACTACCGACTACTACCGCGTGGACCCACGTTTCGGCACCAACGAGGAATACCGGAAACTCACCGACGAGGCGCATGCCAAAGGTCTGAAGATCGTGATGGATATGATCTTCAACCACTGCGGCTACGACCATCCATGGGTGAACGACATGCCTTCGGCCGACTGGTTCAACAAACCAGAATGGCTGAAAGAGGCCAAAGCGTATGAGGCTCAACAGCGCAAAGCCAAAGCAGCATGGAACGGACCAAAGACCAACGAACACTATCTCCAGACCAGTTACAAACTCACGCCTGTCCTCGACCCTTATGCGAGCAAAGTGGACCTGAGCGAGACGGTGGAGGGATGGTTCGTGCCTACCATGCCCGACCTCAATCAGAAGAACCCTCATGTCATGACTTATCTCATCCAAAACAGCTTCTGGTGGATAGAGACCGTGGGCATTGACGGCATACGCATGGATACCTATCCTTATGCTGATGCCCGGGGAATGGCACGATGGATGAAAGAGCTCAACAGAGAGTATCCTCGCTTCAATGTGGTGGGAGAGACATGGGTCACCGAACCGGCATATACGGCGGCATGGCAGCGTAACAGTAAGGCGAGCAGGCAAAACAGTCATCTCAAGACGGTGATGGACTTCAGCTTCTACGACAAGATCAATCAGGCGAAGAATGAGGAGACGGATGCGTGGTGGAACGGACTCAACCGTATCTATAACAGTTTTGTCTATGACTACCTCTATAACAACCCTCGCAATGTGATGGCGTTCATTGAGAACCATGACACCGACCGTTTCCTGGGCAATGGCAGAGACACGCTGGCCCTGAAACAGGCTCTGGCACTCCTGCTCACCATCAACCGCACCCCACAGCTCTATTATGGCACTGAGGTGCTGATGAACGGCACGAAGGAGGTGACCGATGGTAACGTGCGCAAAGACTTCCCTGGTGGATTCCCTGACGACACGCACAATGCGTTCAGCGCCGAAGGACGTTCGCATACTGAGAATGCCATGTATCGCTGGCTGAGCCGTCTGCTCCACTGGCGACAGGGTAACAAGGTGATTACACGTGGTAAACAGACGCAGTTTATCCCTTATGAAGGGGTATATGTCATCGCACGTCAGTATAAAGGAAAGACGGTGCTCACCATTCTCAACGGCACCACAAAGGCTGCTACACTCCATGTGAAGCGTTATGCTGAGGTGATAGGACAGACAACAAAGGCCAAGGATATCCTTACCGGACGTTATGTGGATCTGAGCAAGGATGCAGAGATGAAACCAAGACAGACCTGGGTACTGGAGTTCTGAATTTCCACACGCAGTAGGGAAATAAAAAAGAGGATGCTTTCGCACCCTCTTTTTTGTTGTGATATGGAAATCCAACGTTTTCGTTAAGCCAGATGAGCAATGATGAGCTTGCTCTGTCATTGCCATGGCGAGAAAACGAAGGATGAAATCCAACTATTTCACAAAGACCTTCCTTACAGAACCATCATTCATCTTCATGATGTTCAGTCCCTTGACAGGAGCATCGATGCGCATACCATTGACATTATAACGCGCTACACCCTGCAGAGAAGGAGCAACACTGGCATTGCTGATGGCTGTAGGATTCTCCAACTCCGTAGCGGCAGCATTGACGAAGAAGTGGTTGCGGGAGTTGAGAAGGAGAGCAATCACCTTCAGCTTCGCACTCTTCTGAGCCAAGGGGAACTTACTCAGGTCAAGTGTCGTGGAGTACTTCTGCACCTCTCCGGCCTTCACCTCTGCGTTCAACGAACCCTCGATACCATTGTAAGGCTCATAACAAGCCACTGCCACGTGGTTGTAAGCCATCACCACAGCAATGGACGCATTGGCAGCAGTAAAGGCAGCCATATCCTCGCCAGGGTATTTGCTACTGGAACCCGCGTAGTAGTTGGCCTGCAACCAGTCTTCTCCTTCACCTGTCACATTATCGGAAGTCAACACGAAGGCAAGACGATAGGGGGCTTCTGTGCGGTTGATGTTAAAGGCTGTCTCAGTATTCACCTTGATGGCAGTACGCGACGCATCGGTCCAGTCGGCAGTGAGTGCCACCGTACCCTCGGTGAGATGCTTTTGTCCAAGGGTATAGTAGTAGGTGCCCTTGAAGGTGACGGGATAACCGGACTGATTACCCATATAAGGATCAACGTTCGCCAACTGACGGTTGACAGCTGCGCAAGGGAAGCCATCCACAAAATGTTCGAGCACATCATAATAGTCTTCCAACTCCATGGGGTCGCTGTTATGCACTGCGATACCGATATAGTCATCGCCACACTGCTCCTCCAACAGGTCCATAGCGACAGCACCACGCGGGCACCAGCCGCACCATGTACCCGTGAACTCCTCAATCACCACGGTGCGCTTCTCTGAGTTTGCGACGAAGGTCTGCTCCACGGAGAAATCGGTGTGTTTGTTCATCGTAGTGTTGTCAAAGCCATTTACCTTGTTGAGTTGCATGTTCACCTTGCAGGCACCGGCCTCGTTCTGTGCAGGCAGAGAGACTTTGACTGTCCCCTGCACTCCCTTACCACTGAGGGCCTTTGCCAAGGGGATGGTCTTCTGCACCTTCTCACCGTTCACCTCAATAGACACCCCGACATTGGCAACAGGCTTCACACCACGGTTACGAATGGTGAGGGTAATGGCATTGGTCTCACCCACCTTCGTCGTCGCAGGGTCATAGGGCTGCGCATCGACCACCACTGAGTTCTCCGGCCATTTGGGCGTCTTCACATGGAAACGGATGGCGAGGTTACCAATCGCCTTAGAGGAGTTGCTGATCCAATAGCCCTTGGTATAGGTCTCATTGAAAACATAGAATCCACCGGAAGTGGTTTTGTTGAAACGAGGAAGATAGGTGTTTCCATCCTCTGCGGGATTGTCAAACATATAACCTATCATGTAGCCCTGGAAGGGAATAGACAAGGGGGTATCGAGCTTGATGGCATTCTGTCCTTCCACAGGGGTCTCTATTGTCTTGATGATACTCTCATCGGTGATGAGCGTGGGGTTACGAGCTGCCCAGAGGCGGACATTCTTCATGCACGCAGGGTCCTTGCAATAGATATAAACGGAATCTATCTCTCCCTCTTCAAGGGAATCGGGAAGGTTAACACAGACATTGGTCATGCCGGGTGCATTCACCTTGATATAAGTTACTCCGATGGTAGTCTCCGGATAGTTCCACCAGTAAGGCTCGCCGAACTCGTCCTGCGCTTTGGCTTCTACGGCCAGCATACTGACAAGCATCAGCAGCGATGCTACAGTTGCTGCTTGCTGAACAAAAAACTTTTTCATGATAATAAGGGCTTTAAAAATTATGATGTGTGTTGTTCTATCACAAAAGCATTATCTCACCATGAGTTTCTTCACCTCTCCCTTGGCGTTGCGCAGGATATGGAGGCCCTTGCCCAACTCGTTGGCACTCGTCACGCCACGCTGCTGCAGACGACCGTTCATATCGAATACATCACAGGCGGTGTTGGCGTTGGTTCCATCTACCTGCTCTATGCCGGCAGCTTTTTCATCATCGCGCACACCTTTGACATAGACGATAAACTCCTCGTCGAGGATGACGAGACGGAGCGTTACGAGGGTGGTGCCTTCCTGGCCCATACGGAAACCGAGCATGGTACCAGCAGAAGTTTTAGGTGCAATCATAAACGACTTCTCAATCTGATTGTCATTGAAAGGCTGACATTCGCCGCCCATACAAATCTGGAACTGATATCCTTTGGCGTTGTCCTCTTCCACATAGCCATAGCACACGCCACCAAGATCCTCATCAGTGAGGTTGACTACGGAAAGTTCTTCGCCTGTCTCCACTTCGTACCAAGCGACGACGCCCATATCTACCTTCTTAGCCAGGAACTCAACGGTGTCGCCATTCTCCACCTTGTTGCCATAGTATTTCACTTCAAAATCCTGTGCCGATGTTGTCAAGAAAGCGGCACACCCGAGTAAAAGTGTAAAAATCTTCTTCATAGTCTATCTTTTTTATTTGTTATTATTCTGTCTTTTCAAGTTTGATCTTCACGGTCTGGCATACCCCATTGTTATCACTCACAAAAGCTACAATATTGAGGTTGTCGGCATTCCATCCCTCAGCCAGTTTGAAGTTATAACTGAGTTCTTTCGGCTCTCCAGCCTTCAGCGCCACTGACTCTCCCGACATAGGAGTGATGGACTTACGGAAGATATTATTGTGCTGATAGGTCATCTCATAGCCCGTAGGATATTTCTGTACACCGATGATGTCACTCTCTGTCACCCATACGGTGATGGCTCCGTTGAGGTGTTGTGAGGGTGTCAGCGTCAAGGTCAGCTCTGCCTCTCCCTCATTCTTCTGATAGGCCCTACCCTCCATCTCTACCATGGCAGGCAGTTGGAAGGCATTGAGTATGGCTGTCAGCCAGTTTTTACTATCTTCCTCTGGCCGTGAACCCACATCACCTCGTCCCACTGCCGCACCGCGACGGTCAACAAGGATGGCAGGCTGGGCAGGTCTGCCCACCTCATTAAACCTCTTCTCACCATCGGCGGTCACCAAGCTCAGCGGACCGAGGTCGGGATCGTTGGGG
>JAHAZN010000048.1 GCA_018385335.1 Prevotella sp. | reverse complement strand
CGTTAGTTAAAAATCCCATAATTGTTCTTTTATATAAAATAAGTAATGTGTTATTCGTCATTGAAAACGCTCGGCAAAGGTAACAAAAAAAGACCGTATAGACATATATATTGATATGATTTATTTGTTATTTATTATGAAAACAGCTATCTTTGTCACATGTAAATAGCAAAATATGGAGAAAGTAACTATTGCAGAAAGACTAAATGCTTTGCGTGAGGAGATGAGAAGGGAGCACATCGACGCTTTTATCTTCCCGAGTACCGACCCACATCATGGAGAATATGTTCCCGACCATTGGAAAGGGAGGGAGTTTATCAGTGGTTTTGATGGGTCGGCAGGAACGGCTGTAGTTACTGCCAATGAAGCGGCATTGTGGACCGACTCACGCTATTTTATCGCTGCTGCACAGCAGTTGGAAGGCACAGAGTTTGTATTGATGAAAGAGCGTGTGGAGGGTACACCTTCTATAGAGGAATGGCTCGGAAAGAAGTTGGCGCTCGTCAACGGTACCGTGGTGGGAGTAGATGGAATGGTGAACAGCAAAAACGAAGTAGAAACACTGACTAAGGCACTCCGACGTAGAGGAGGAATTACCTTGCGCACTAACTATGATCCCCTCAGGGTGATATGGCGTGACCGACCATCGATACCCCTCTCGCCTGTCGTAGAACATCCGATAGCGTTGGCTGGAGAGTCGCGCGTGAGTAAGATAAAAAGGATAAGGGAGGAGCTGAAGGCAAGAAGAGTGAGAGGACTCTTTGTGTCAGAGTTAGATGAGATAGCATGGACGCTCAATATCAGAGGAATAGATGTGCACTGCAATCCCGTGGCGGTGGCTTACCTCTTGATAACGATGTGCGACGTCGTACTCTTTGTCGATCTGAGGAAACTGTCGGAAGAGCTGATAGAGAGGCTAAGGATGGATGGTGTAAAAGTGGAAGATTACACTGAGGTGAAGAATTGTCTGCAGCGTTATGATGAATATGGTATCCTTATGGATGCGAATGTGACCGCTTATACCTTATATAATAGTGTGAACTGCCAGGAGAAGATAGATGCTCCATCGCCAATCCAGATGATGAAGGCAATCAAGAATGAGACCGAAATCAATGGTTTCAGACAGGCAATGCTTAAGGATGGTGTCGCTTTAGTGAAATTCCTGAAATGGCTGAAACCCGCCGTGGCCGAAGGTGGTCAGACTGAGATAAGTATCGACAGAAAGCTCACACAGTTGAGAGCCAAACAGAAGGGATTTAAAGGACTGTCGTTTGATACCATCGCGGGCTATGAGGCACATGGTGCCATCGTGCATTATGAAGCAACGAAAGAAAGTAATGCGCCACTTGAACCCAAAGGGTTGCTGTTGCTCGATAGTGGAGCACAGTATGAGGATGGTACCACAGATATCACCCGTACAATCGCCCTCGGTGAGGTGTCGGAGAAACAGAGACACATCTATACGCTGGTGCTTAAAGGGAATATACAACTCGCTATGCTGAAATTCCCCAAGGGAGCAACGGGAACACAACTCGACGCACTGGCAAGGAAAGACCTTTGGCGTGAAGGACTGAATTATATGCATGGTACAGGACATGGGGTAGGGGCCTATCTCAATGTGCACGAAGGACCGCATCAGATAAGAATGGAATGGAGACCGGCACCTATCTACGAGGGAATGACAGTTACGGATGAACCCGGTATCTATGTCGAAGGAGAGTTTGGTGTGAGAATAGAGAATACGATGCTCATCACCCCCTATCTCAAAACAGCATTTGGAGAGTTTCTCGGCATGGAACCGCTGACGCTCTGTCCGATAGACACGGAACCCATCATCGTCGAGATGCTGACCGATGAAGAGTTGCAATGGCTCAATGACTATCACGCTCATGTCAATGAGGCACTCGCTCCTCTTCTTGACGAAGAACACCGACAGTGGTTGAAAAAGATGACAAATCCACTTAAAAAAGATGAAGCATAGGCGCAGAATTGCCTTTTAAATGAGAAGAAATGAAGAAAACCAGCTAAATGTTTGGTCGATAAATAAATAAATTGTAATTTTGCACCCGCATTTTTAGGCACTAAGCCAGAAATATAGTCTAAATTAAATAATTAAAAACAAAGAAACAAATGATTATTGTACCAGTAAAAGAAGGCGAGAACATCGAGAAAGCCCTCAAGAAGTTTAAGAGAAAGTTCGAAAAAACAGGTGTTGTTAAGGAACTCCGCGCACGCCAGCAGTTTGACAAACCTTCTGTCTTGAAGAGGCTTAAGATGGAGCATGCCGTTTACGTACAGAAACTGAGAGCTACAGAGGAATAAAAAATACCTCGAAAATTTGGTAGTTTGAATATATTTCCGTAAATTCGTTGCCGAAAACATCGGGTAAAACCGATTCTTTTCTGACGAGACAAAGCCCTGTAAGCTTAGCTCTGCTCGCATGAGAATAGAAATTTAGTTTAAAGCAGCGTCTTTATGATGATTAAGCAGTTTTTGAATTACTTGAGCCATGAGCGGAATAAGTCTCCGCAAACGGTGAAAAGTTACGAGGAGGGTCTAACGGCCTTTCAAGCATATTTCAAAGCTTTAGATAATCATCTCTCGTGGGAGTCTGTTGATGCAGACGTTATCCGTTGCTGGATGGAGAGCTTGATGGAAAAAGGAAACATCGCAACCTCTGTTAATCAGAGGCTTAGTGCGGTGCGTTCCTTTTATCGTTTTGCTCTAAAACGAGGACTTGTTCAGCGTGATCCTGCTCATCTGATAAAGGGGCCGAAGAAGGAAAAGCCTTTGCCCATGTTTGTCAGAGAGAGTGAGATGGATCGCCTACTGGATGATGAGATGGGATGGGATGGCAGTTTTGATAGTGTGCGTGCGCGTACCATTATTATGACGTTCTATGCGACGGGGATGCGACTCTCCGAACTCATCGGCCTGAATGATGCAGCATTGGATTTTGTCGAGAAACAGATCAAGGTGACAGGAAAGCGTAATAAGCAGCGTCTGATTCCTTTCGGACAGGAGCTTGAACGGCAGTTGCGTTTCTATATCACACTGCGTGATGAGAACGTTAGCAGAACCGACGATGCGCTTTTTGTTGGCAACAGAGGACAGCGGGTGAATGCGTCGATGGTGAGAGACATAGTGGTGGCAAACCTCTCTAAGGTGACCACGATGAAAAAACGCTCGCCTCATGTGTTGAGGCACTCATTCGCCACAGCAATGCTGAATAATGAGGCTGGTCTTGAGAGTGTGAAGAAATTGCTGGGACATTCAAGTCTAGAGACGACCCAGATTTATACACACACCACTTTTGAACAGCTGAAGGAAGTGTACAAGAATGCTCATCCACGAGCTTAATACTATACCTATTTATTAACCAGGGTGCGGAACATAACAAGTGAAGGCCCATAAAAAATGGAGGTAATTATGGAAATCAAGATTCAGTCAATTCATTTTGACGCTACCGAGAAGTTACAGGCGTTTATCGAAAAGAAAGTCGCCAAGTTAGAAAAATCATACGAAGATATTCAGAAAGTAGAGGTGATATTAAAGGTAGTGAAGCCTGCCACGGTGCAGAACAAGGAAGTGAACCTCACTGTCAATGTGCCGGGGAAGAGCTTATTCGTAGAAAAAACCAGTGATACTTTCGAGGAAAGTGTGGACCTCTGTGTGGACTCTATGAAGGTGCAACTACAGAAAATGAAGGAAAAAACACGTGATTACTAAAAAAAAGTTCGAAAAGTTTTGGTGATTAAAAAATAATGCCTAACTTTGCAGCCGTTTTCCGATGGGTCGTAAGTCCAAAAGATTACGGCTGCGAAGAACGCCTCTTTAGCTCAGTTGGCCAGAGCACGTGATTTGTAATCTCGGGGTCGTTGGTTCGAATCCGACAAGAGGCTCGAAAGAGCTTCACGGAGAAGCTGAAGAGAAAGTTGTAGGGCGAGAGAGCTCGGTGAATATAAACAACAACGGGTGGTTACCAGAGTGGCCAAATGGGGCAGACTGTAAATCTGCTGTCTTTCGACTTCGGTGGTTCGAATCCATCACCACCCACTCTCAATGTTATTTAGTGATTTTCGCGAACGCCAAAGGCTAAAGCTCGTTTTGGCTTAGCAAAGATCAGATTTGCGGAAATAGCTCAGTTGATAGAGCACTAGCCTTCCAAGCTGGGGGTCGCGGGTTTGAGCCCCGTTTTCCGCTCTTTTTTGCTGTATTAGCTCAGTGGTAGAGCACTTCCTTGGTAAGGAAGAGGTCCTGAGTTCAACTCTCAGATACAGCTCTCGAAAATCAGAAAGATTATTCATTAAAATTCAAATAAACAAGTAAAGCTATGGCAAAAGAGACATTCGTCCGTACCAAACCACACGTAAACATTGGTACTATTGGTCACGTTGACCACGGTAAGACTACTTTGACCGCTGCTATCTCTAAGGTTCTCCATGAGAAGGGCTTCGGTAATGAAGAAATCAAGTCTTTTGATCAGATTGACAACGCTCCTGAGGAGAAAGAGCGTGGTATTACCATTAACACCGCTCACATCGAGTATGAGACAGCTAACCGTCACTATGCTCACGTTGACTGTCCAGGTCACGCCGACTATGTGAAGAACATGGTTACTGGTGCTGCTCAGATGGATGGTGCTATCATCGTAGTAGCTGCTACCGATGGTCCTATGCCTCAGACACGTGAGCACGTGCTTCTCGCTCGTCAGGTAAACGTTCCTAGGCTGGTTGTGTTCCTGAATAAGTGTGATATGGTTGAGGATGAGGAAATGCTCGAGCTCGTAGAGATGGAAATGCGTGAGCTGCTCGATCAGTACGAGTACGATGGCGACAATACTCCTATCATTCGCGGTTCTGCTCTTGGTGCTCTTAACGGAGTTGACAAGTGGGTAGAGAAGGTAATGGAGCTCATGGATGCTGTTGACAACTGGATTCCACTTCCTCCACGTGATACCGACAAGCCTTTCTTGATGCCTGTTGAGGATGTATTCTCTATTACTGGTCGTGGTACTGTTGCTACCGGTCGTATCGAGACTGGTGTGATCCATGTAGGTGATGAGGTTGAGCTCCTCGGTCTGGGTGAGGACAAGAAGTCTGTAGTTACCGGTGTTGAGATGTTCCGTAAGCTTCTTGATGAGGGACAGGCTGGTGATAACGTAGGTCTTCTCCTCCGTGGTATCGACAAGAAGGAAATCAAGCGTGGTATGGTGCTCTGTCATCCTGGACAGATCAAGCCTTTCAAGAAGTTCAAGGCTCAGATCTACGTTCTGAAGAAGGAAGAGGGTGGCCGTCACACTCCATTCGGAAACAAGTATCGTCCTCAGTTCTACCTCCGTACTATGGACTGTACTGGTGAAATCACTCTGCCCGAGGGCGTTGAGATGGTAATGCCTGGTGATAACGTAACTATCACTGTTGAGCTCATCTACGCTGTGGCTCTGAACGTAGGTCTCCGTTTCGCTATCCGCGAGGGTGGACGTACCGTAGGTGCTGGTCAGATCACCGAGATTATCGAGGACTAATAGTAACTTGATATACATAAGGGTTCCCGCTGACAACAACGGGAACCTCTTTTACGGGAATAGCTCAGTTGGTAGAGCATCGGTCTCCAAAACCGAGGGTCGTGGGTTCGAGTCCTCCTTCCCGTGCTAATAAGAAAAGTGTTATGCTGAAGAAATTTATCGATTATTGCAAGACATGTTATGATGAACTTGCGCATAAGACCACATGGCCAAGCTTTGGCGAACTCACACACAGTGCAGTAATTGTTTTAACTGCTTCCCTTGTTATTGCAATTGTTGTGTGGGGAATGGATTCTATTTTTCAGGCTGTGATGGGTTTCATTTATCCTAATTCCTAATTAACCAATAACGCATCTGAAATGTCAGAAACAGGAATGAAATGGTACGTGTTGCGTGCCATAAGCGGAAAGGAAGCTAAAGTCAAGGAGTATATTGATGCTGCCGTTAAACTCAATGATACGTTGGGTGCCAATGTAGGACAGGTTCTGCTGCCTACAGAGAAGCACGCAGTGTTGCGTAATGGTAAGCGTGTTATCAAGGAGAAACTCTTTCTCCCTGGTTATGTACTTGTTGAGGCTAACCTCCAAGGAGAGGTGGCCCATATGCTTCGCTTTATTCCTAATGTGTTGGGATTCTTAGGAGGAATGGATAATCCGACTCCCGTTAGACAATCTGAGATAGATAAGATTCTCGGAACTGCTGAAGATAACACGATTGAGAATGTTGAAGTAACAATTCCTTTCAATGTTAACGACACGGTTAAAGTGAACGAAGGTCCTTTCAGTGGATTCAGTGGTATCGTCGAAGAGGTGAATGCCGATAAGAGGAAACTGAAGGTGATGGTCAAGATCTTTGGGCGTAAAACCCCATTGGAACTTGGTTTTATGCAAGTAGAGAAGGAGTAGAACGCAATTTGTTACGGTGCGCGAAGTTCCTTATATACGGCTGAGCGTTACAAACGCAAGGCTTATATACAATTTTAATATTCATAAAAACAATGGCTAAAGAAGTTGCTGGATTAATCAAATTACAGATTAAAGGTGGCGCAGCTAATCCCTCTCCTCCCGTAGGACCTGCTCTTGGTTCAAAGGGTATCAACATCATGGGATTCTGCAAGGAGTTCAACGCCAGAACTCAGGATAAGGCAGGTAAGATTCTTCCTGTCGTTATCACCTACTACAATGACAAATCATTCAGCTTCGTCATCAAGACTCCTCCTGCAGCTGTTCAGCTGAAAGAGGTAGCCAAAGTGAAGAGCGGATCTGCTCAGCCTAACCGTAAAAAGGTGGCAACAGTAACATGGGAGCAGGTAAGAGCTATCGCCGAGGATAAGATGAACGATTTGAATTGTTTCACTGTAGAGTCGGCCATGAAGCTGATTGCTGGAACAGCAAGAAGTATGGGTATCACAGTTCAAGGGGAGTTCCCTGGTAAATAATTTAAACTTCAATTAAGAAATGAGTAAACTGACAAAAAATCAAAAGTTGGTAGCTGATAAGGTTGAAGCAGGGAAGGTGTACTCTTTGAAGGAAGCTGCAGGTTTGGTGAAGGAGATTACTACAACCAAGTTTGATGCTTCTGTGGACATCGATGTACGCTTAGGCGTAGATCCTCGTAAGGCCAACCAGATGGTGCGTGGTGTGGTAACACTCCCCCACGGTACTGGTAAGGTAGTGCGTGTGCTCTGTTTGTGTACCCCCGATGCTGAGGCTGCTGCCAAGGAAGCTGGTGCTGACTACGTAGGTCTTGACGAGTATATCGAAAAGATTAAGAGTGGTTGGACGGATATTGACGTGATTATCACTATGCCTTCATGCATGGGTAAACTCGGTCCTTTGGGTCGTGTTCTCGGTCCTCGCGGATTGATGCCTAACCCTAAGAGTGGTACAGTGACAATGGATGTTGCTCGCGCAGTTCGTGACGTGAAGCAGGGTAAGATTGACTTCAAGGTTGATAAGGCCGGTATCGTGCACACATCAATCGGTAAGGTTTCTTTCTCTGAACAGCAGATCTACGAAAATGCCAAGGAGTTTGTACAGACTATCATCAAATTGAAGCCTGCTGCTGCTAAGGGTACTTACTTGAAGAGTATCTTCATCTCAAGTACGATGAGTAAAGGTATCAAGATCGATCCGAAATCAGCTGAATAACTCGTAAATGGTTTAGTAAAATGAAAAAGGAAGTAAAAGATACTATCATCGTCGAACTTGGTGCGATGTTGAAGGAGTACGGTCATTTCTACCTCGTTGATGCCACTGGCCTCAATGCAGAGAAGACAAGTGACCTGCGTCGTAAGTGCTTCAAGAGTGAGGTTAAGATGGTGATTGTGAAGAACACCCTTCTTCACAAGGCTTTCGAGGCTTCAGATATTGATTTTGAACCGCTTTATGGTTGCCTTAAAGGTAACACCGCTGTGATGTTTACCAACACAGCAAATGTGCCTGCTAAGTTGCTTAAGGAATACACCAAGGAAGGTGTACCTTCACTGAAGGGTGCATACGTAGAAGAGAGTTTCTTCGTAGGTGCAGACAAACTTGAGGAACTGGCCTCTCTCAAGAGCAAGAACGAACTTATTGCCGACGTTGTGGCTCTGCTGCAGTCGCCTGCAAAGAACGTTGTTTCTGCTCTCCAGTCAGGAGCAAACACTATCCATGGTGTGCTGAAGACTTTAGGCGAGCGTCCTGAATAATATTACCGCTAAATGGTGATAATTCAAAGTCAAATAATTCTTAATATTAAAACAATAAAATTTTAAATAAAATGGCAGATATTAAAGCTATTGCTGAAGAGTTAGTAAATCTCACAGTAAAGGAAGTAAACGAGTTGGCAACAGTCCTGAAGGACGAGTATGGAATTGAGCCCGCTGCTGCAGCTGTTGCTGTTGCTGCTGGTCCTGCTGCTGGTGGCGCTGCTGCCGCTGCTGAGGAGAAGACCTCATTTGATGTTGTTCTCAAGGACGCAGGTGCTGCTAAGTTGCAGGTAGTTAAGGCTGTTAAGGAAGCTTGCGGTCTTGGACTGAAGGAAGCTAAGGACCTCGTTGACGGTGCTCCTTCTACTCTGAAGGAAGGTATGTCTAAGGACGAGGCTGAGAACTTGAAGAAGACCATCGAGGCCGCTGGTGCCGTGGTTGAGCTCAAGTAATTTTGCTGACTGAAATATTTATTGGTTAAGAATCTCTAAGTAGGAGGTTCTTAACCTTTTGTGTCTTCAATAGACCACCATCTTTTCCCTGGACGTCAGTCCATTCTTGATAACTTTTTATATATGGCTTCAAAATTAGTAGATAACAGAGTTAACTTTGGCAGCGTTAAGAATCCGATGCCATTTCCGGATTTTCTTGATGTGCAATTGAGGTCGTTCAAAGACTTCTTGCAGTTAGATACACCGCCTGAAGAACGTAAGAATGACGGTTTGTATAAGGTATTCGCTGAGAATTTCCCTATCACCGATACACGTAATAATTTCGTTCTTGAGTTCTTGGATTACTATATCGATCCTCCACGCTACACTATCGATGAGTGTCTGGAGCGTGGATTGACGTATAGCGTACCTTTGAAGGCGAAACTCAAGCTCTATTGCACTGACCCAGATCATGAGGATTTTGAGCCTGTAGTACAGGATGTGTTCCTTGGTCCTATCCCATATATGACCGCCAATGGTACATTTATCATCAACGGCGCTGAGCGTGTCGTTGTTTCTCAGTTGCACCGTTCACCTGGCGTTTTCTTTGGCCAGAGTGTTCACGCCAATGGTTCTCTGCTCTACTCAGCACGTATCATTCCTTTCAAGGGCTCTTGGATTGAGTTTGCTACTGACATCAACAATGTCATGTATGCCTATATCGACCGTAAGAAGAAGTTGCCCGTAACAACGTTGCTGCGTGCCATTGGTTTTGAGACCGATAAGGACATCCTGCAGATATTCAACCTCGCTGAGGAGGTGAAGATTAACAAGACCAACCTCAAGAAGGTGATTGGATGTAAGTTGGCTGCACGTGTGCTGAAGAGCTGGAACGAAGATTTCGTGGATGAGGATACCGGTGAGGTTGTTTCTATCGAGCGTAATGAGGTGATCATGGACCGTGAGACCGAGATTACTGAGGACAACATCATGGATATCATGGAGAGTGGAGCTCAGACGATTCTTGTGCATAAGGATGAGTCGGCTGCTCAGGATTATTCGATTATCTTCAACACGCTGCAGAAGGACTCTTCAAACTCAGAGAAAGAGGCTGTGCTCTATATCTACAGACAGTTGCGTAATGCTGACCCTGCTGATGATGCTTCGGCTCGCGAGGTGATTCAGAACCTTTTCTTCTCTGATAAGCGTTATGACTTAGGAGATGTTGGTCGTTACAGAATAAACAAGAAGTTGGGACTCAACACTGATATTGATGTGAGAGTGCTGACGAAAGAAGATATTATTGAGATTATCAAGTATCTCATTCAGTTGATCAACTCCAAGGCTACCGTTGATGATATCGACCATCTCTCCAATCGTCGTGTACGTACCGTTGGTGAGCAGTTGAGCAACCAGTTCTCTATTGGCTTGGCCCGTATGAGCAGAACCATCCGTGAGCGTATGAATGTGCGTGACAACGAGGTGTTCTCACCAACCGACCTTATCAATGCCAAGACGATTTCAAGCGTCATCAACTCGTTCTTCGGAACCAACCCCTTATCGCAGTTTATGGACCAGACGAACCCCCTTGCCGAGGTGACTCACAAGCGTCGTCTGTCTGCCTTAGGTCCTGGCGGTCTGTCACGTGAGCGTGCTGGATTTGAGGTGCGTGACGTTCACTATACTCACTATGGTCGTCTCTGTCCCATCGAGAGTCCTGAAGGTCCTAACATCGGACTGATTTCTTCTCTCTGTGTATATGCAAAGATTAATGACCTGGGCTTCATTGAGACACCTTACCGCAAGGTAGAGAACGGTGTGGCCAACCTGAAGAATGAGGATGTTGTTTACCTCACTGCAGAGGAGGAGGAAGAGCATGTTATTGGTCAGGGCAATGCTCCTCTTAATGATGATGGAACATTTATCCGCGAGGTGGTGAAGTGTCGTCAGGATGCCGACTTCCCCGTTGTACCTCCCACACAGGTGGATTTGATGGATGTCTCCCCCCAGCAGATTGCTTCTATTGCTGCATCGCTCATTCCTTTCTTGGAGCATGACGATGCTCACCGTGCGCTGATGGGATCTAACATGATGCGCCAGGCAGTACCTCTGCTCCATAACGAAGCTCCTATCGTAGGTACAGGTATTGAGAAGCAGGTTTGTGAGGACTCTCGTACGATGATTACCGCTGAGGGTGATGGCGTGATAGAGTATGTTGATGCTACTACTATCCGTATCCTCTACGACCGCACTGAGGATGAGGAGTTTGTGAGCTTCGAGCCTGCATTGCGCGAATATCGCATTCCTAAGTTCCGTCGTACCAACCAGAATATGACCATCGACCTGCGTCCTATTTGCGACAAAGGACAGCGTGTGAAGAAGGGTGATATCCTGACAGAGGGTTATGCTACTGAGAATGGAGAACTTGCTCTCGGACGTAACCTCCTCGTGGCTTATATGCCTTGGAAGGGTTACAACTATGAGGATGCTATCGTGCT
>JAHAZN010000047.1 GCA_018385335.1 Prevotella sp. | reverse complement strand
ACCCTGGACCGACTCCAGACAACCACATAACTATTACTAACTGATTATGGAATTTACAGCCCAACAGATTGCTGACTTTATCGGCGGTAAGATTGAAGGTGATGCTAATGCTAGAATCAACACTTTTGCAAAGATCGAAGAAGGTGTTGCTGGTGCCATTTCCTTCCTATCCAATCCCAAATACACTCATTATCTCTACACCACCGAATCCAGTATCGTGCTTATCAACGACGACATGGTTTTGGAGCATCCAGTAAAGACTACACTCATCCGAGTGAAGAATGCCTATGAGTGTGTTGCCAAGCTACTACAGTTATACGAAAGTTTTAAGCCAAAGAAGAAAGGCATTGATAATCAAGCATCTATTGCTCCTTCTGCAACAATAGAAGAAGATGTTTATATAGGAACTTTTGCTGTGATTGGCGAGGGAGCTCACATCGGTAAGGGCACTCAGATATACCCTCATGCAGTAATCGGTGACAGGGTGAGTATCGGGGAGAATTGTTTGATATATCCCAACGTAACCATCTATGAAGGTTGCCGTCTAGGCAATAACGTCACCATCCATGCTGGCAGTGTGATAGGAGCCGATGGCTTCGGTTTCTCTCCCAATACCGAGGGCTATGAGAAGATACCACAGATAGGTATCGTTACCATCGAAGACAACGTAGAGATAGGAGCCAACACCTGTATCGACCGCTCTACGATGGGTAGCACCATTATCCACAAAGGAGTGAAGTTGGACAACCTCATTCAGGTAGCCCACAACGTTGAGATTGGAGAAAACACGGTGATGTCGGCACAGGTGGGCATAGCAGGAAGCACAAAGATTGGCGCCTGGTGTATGTTTGGCGGTCAGGTAGGTCTGGCAGGACATATACACATTGGCGATAAGACCTTCCTCGGTGCACAGTCGGGTGTACCAGGAAATATCAAGGGTAATGAGACACTGATAGGTACACCTCCTATGGAGCCTAAGGCTTATTTCAAATCGCAAGCAATATTCCGCAAACTTCCAGAAATTTATAAGCAATTGAATGAACTTCAAAAGCAAGTCAACGAACTAAAACAACAGGAATAAGATTATGATGAAGCAAACCACACTCAAAGGCAGTTTTTCTCTCTGTGGCAAGGGATTGCATACAGGTCTCAGTCTTACGGTGACCTTTAATCCTTCCAAAGAAAACACTGGTTATAAAATTCAACGCATCGACCTCGAAGGCATGCCTATCATCGAAGCCATTGCCGAGAATGTCATCGACACCCAGCGCGGCACCGTCTTGGGCAAGGGAGAGGCTCGTGTCTCCACCGTGGAACATGGTTTGGCAGCACTCTATGCGTTGGGCATTGACAACTGTCTCATACAGGTGAACGGACCTGAGTTTCCTATCCTCGACGGTAGCGCCATCCAGTATGTAGAGAAAATCCGCGAGGTAGGTATCGAGGAGCAGAACGCTCCCAAAGACTGGTATGTCATCCACAAGAAGATAGAGGTGAAGGATGAGGAGAGTGGTTCGTGCATCACTATCCTTCCCGACGAGGAGTTTAGTCTCACCACGATGTGCTCTTTCAACTCCAAGTTCATCAACAGCCAGTTTGCTACTCTTGACAAGATAGAAAATTTCTCCGAGGAGATAGCACCAGCCCGTACCTTTGTTTTTGTGCGTGACATCCAACCATTGCTGGCAGCCAACCTTATCAAGGGCGGTGACATGGACAATGCCATCGTTATTTATGAGCGTCAGATATCTCAAGAACAGTTGGACGATTTGGCAGACATGCTGAAAGTGGAGCATCGCGATGCCACAGAGTTGGGCTATATCCAGCATAAGCCTCTGGTCTGGGAGAACGAGTGTACACGCCACAAGCTTCTTGACATCATCGGCGACATGGCACTTATCGGCAAACCTATCAAGGGCCGCATCATAGCTACGCGTCCTGGCCATACGGTGAACAATAAGTTTGCCCGTCTGATGCGCCGTGAGATAAGAAAACACGAGATACAGGCTCCCATCTATGACCCCAATGAGGTGCCAGTGATGGATGTCAACCGCATCAGGGAACTTCTTCCTCACCGCTACCCCATGCAACTTGTAGATAAGGTGATCTCTATTGGTGCCACGAGCATCGTAGGCGTGAAGAATGTGACAAGCAACGAGCCTTTCTTCCAGGGGCATTTCCCCCTGGAACCGGTGATGCCTGGTGTACTTCAGATAGAGGCGATGGCTCAGTGTGGTGGTCTCTTGGTGCTCAACACACTTGAAGAACCCGAGCGTTGGTCAACCTATTTCATGCGTATAGATGATGTGAAGTTCCGCCAGAAAGTAGTGCCTGGCGACACCCTGCTTTTCAAAGTTGACCTTCTGGCCCCCGTGCGCCACGGAGTATCCTCGATGAAAGGTTATGTGTTTGTCGGCGACCATATCGTATCGGAAGCTACATTCACAGCTCAGATAGTAAAGAATAAATAACCTACGAATATGAATCAGATAAGCCCATTGGCCGTTGTTGACCCTTCGGCAAAACTTGGTGACAACAATATCATCGGCCCCTTCTGCGTGATAGATGGCAACACGGTGATTGGTGACAATAATAAGTTTTACAACGGTGTGACCGTTCACACTGGCGCACGCATAGGAAACAACAATGAGTTTTTCCCCGGTGCGAGCATCAGCACCAAACCTCAAGACTTGAAGTTCCGCGGTGAAGAGACCCTGTGTGTGATAGGTGATAACAACAGTATCCGCGAGAATGTGACTATCAGCAGGGGAACAGCGAGCAAAGGCAAGACCGTGGTGGGTAGCAACAATCTGCTCATGGAAAACATGCACGTTGCTCACGACTGCGAACTCGGTAGTGGCCTCATCATCGGCAACTCTACAAAGTTTGCTGGCGAGGTTGTGGTAGAAGACAATGCCATCGTCAGCGCCACCGTTCTCTGTCACCAGTTCTGCCGCATCGGTGGTTATGTGATGATACAGGGTGGCTGCCGGTTCAGTCAGGACATTCCTCCCTACATCATCGCCGGCAAAGAGCCTACACGTTTCTGTGGCATCAACATTGTTGGTCTGCGTCGCCGCGGATTCAGTAACGAACTGATAGACATGATTCACGACACCTACCGCACCATCTATGCCTGCGGTATCATCAAAGAGGGTGTAGAGCAGGCTCGCAAGAAATATCCAGAGGTAAAAGAAGTAGAATATATCTGTTCGTTCATTGAGAACTCCAAACGGGGAATCATCAGATAGTGTTCCTCAACGCTAAATAGTCTTTTCTCAATGGTGCAGTGTCTATTGGTCATCACTGGTCCCACAGCAGTGGGTAAGTCGGCATTGTGCTTGGATATCGCCCAATGGTTGGGCACCACCATCATCAATGCCGATTCCCGCCAACTCTTTAAAGGGATGGAGATAGGGACAGCAGCACCCACAGCGCACGACCTCAGCAAGGTGACCCATCATTTTGTAGGCACGCTCCATCCTGATGACTATTTCAGTGCAGCGATATTCGAAGAAGAGGTGCTCAGATTGTTGGCGCATCATCCTACCCCAGTGGCACTGATGAGCGGTGGGAGCATGATGTATATTGATGCCGTATGCAAGGGCATCGACGACATTCCCACAGTGAGAGACGATATCCGCACGCTGATAAAAGAACGTTTGGAGAAAGAGGGGATAGAAGCTCTCTGCAGCCAACTGCAGGAGCTCGACCCGGCCTACTACGCCATTGTTGACAGGAAGAATACCCGTAGGGTGGTTCACGGACTGGAGATATGTCTTCAGACGGGGAAGCCCTACAGTTCATTCCGCACCAACACCAGCAAGCCCCGTCCCTTTAAGATAGTGAAGATTGGTCTCAACCGTCCGCGTGAAGAGCTCTATCAGCGCATCAATCAACGTGTGGATGAGATGGTATCAATGGGACTGCTTGAAGAGATGGAACAACTTCTCCCCTACCGACATTGCAACGCACTGAACACCGTAGGCTACAAAGAGCTCTTCGAATATTATGACGGCAACTATTCATTAGCCGAAGCAATAGAAAGAATCAAGGGTAACACCAGAAGGTATGCGAGGAAACAGCTCACCTGGCTGAAAAGAGATGAAAATATCAACTGGTTTCATCCCGATGACACCCACGCCATAAAAGATTTCATCAAGCATCAATGTAATTTTCAATAGCACAAGTTTATGAAAATCAACATTTTCTCTTACATCCGCAACGCATGGAATTGGTACCGGCACCTCTACATAGGTCGTCCATGGTACACGAGACTCATCGTCAGTTTGGTCTCTTTTGTTGTGGCCTTCCTCTTATATCTCGGAGCAGTAGATATCAACTTCCTTTGGCTCTTTGGTAAGTCACCGGGCATCAGTGCTATCAAGAACCCTGTCACCAACCAGGCATCGGAGATTTACAGTGCTGATGGTGTGATGATAGGAAAATTCTTCAATGAGAACCGCACCCCCGTGAAATATGAAGAGGTGAACCCAGTGTTTTGGACTGTCCTCATCGATACCGAAGACGAGCGATTCTTCCATCACTTCGGCATCGACTTCCAAGGAGTTTTTGCTGCCTTCAAGGACTATATCCTTCACCATGATGCCCGTGGAGCATCGACCATCACCCAGCAGTTGGTGAAGAACATGTTCCGCGTGCGCACCCAGTATTCTACTGGTCTTCTCGGCAATATCCCTGGTCTGAAGATACTCATCATGAAGAGCAAAGAGTGGATTACAGCAGTGAAGATTGAACTCTTCTTTGAGAAGAAGGATATCCTCACGATGTATGCCAACACCGTGGACTTTGGTTCCAATGCCTTTGGTATCAAGACGGCGTGTAAGACCTATTTCGGCAACTCCCCCAAAGAGTTGACCACCGAACAGGCAGCCGTCCTCGTGGGCATGCTCAAGGCCACCACCTACTATAATCCCAAGATTCATCCTGAGAATAGTCTGCGCCGCCGTAATGTAGTGCTCAACAACATGGTGGTGAGAGGCAACCTCAGCAAGACGGCCTACGACAGTCTGAAACAGTTGCCCATCAAACTCGACTACAGCGTAGAGAGCAATTATGACGGACAGGCAACCTATTTCCGTGAGGCTGTAGCCAACGATCTGCGCGAGTGGTGCAAGGAGAACGGCTACGACCTCTATAACAGCGGCCTGAAGATCTACACCACCATCGATACCAAGATGCAACAGTATGCTGAGGAGGCAGCACGCAAACAGATGATAGCAGTGCAGAACAACTTCGTTAGCCACTGGGGGAAGACCAATCCCTGGCAGGATGAGCGCCATCAGGAAATCCCTGGGTTTATCGAGGGGATAGCCAAGAAACAGCCATTCTACAGATATCTTGAGAACCGCTTTGCGGGACAGCCCGACTCCATCGACTATTACCTCAACAAACCTCATAAGGTGAAGCTCTTCGACTATGAGCACGGAACCATAGAACAAGAGATGAGCACCCTCGACTCCATCCGTTACATGGTAAGGTTCATGCACTGCAGTTTTGTTGCCATCGAACCGCAGACAGGTCATGTGAAGGCATGGGTGGGCGACATCGACTTCGACTCGTGGAAATATGACAAGGTGACAGCCATGCGCCAACCTGGTTCCACCTTCAAACTCTTTGTCTATACCGAAGCGATGAATCAGGGACTCACCCCCTGCGACCTACGCAGAGATGATTATTTCAGCATGAAAGTGTTTGACAAGCAGCAAGGCAAAGAGGTGACGTGGGCTCCCACCAATGCCAACGGCTACTTCACCGGCGACTCTATGCCACTCAAAGCAGCCTTTGCCCAAAGTATCAACTCTGTTGCCGTGCGCCTGGGTCAGGAGATGGGCATCGACCGCATTGCTGCCACCGCCCATGCCATGGGTATCACGAGTAAGCTCGACGAGACTCCCTCCTTGGCTCTTGGCTCAAGCGATGTGACCCTCCTTGAACTTGTAGGTGCTTATGGTACAGTGGCCAACAATGGACGTTGCCGTCAGCCTATCCTTGTGACACGCATCCTCGACCGCGACGGTCATGAAATTTATGTAGCTCCGGATGAGAGTCAGCAGGCGATACCCGTACGCAGCGCCTTCTTGATGCAGCAGATGCTGATGGGTGGACTGCGCGAGCCAGGGGCAACAAGCATGAGTCTCAACAGATATGTCAGCGCCCATAGAGACACCGACTTCGGCGGCAAGACAGGCACCTCCAACAATCACTCCGATGCTTGGTTTGTGGGTGTCAGCCCCTACCTCGTGGCAGGAGCTTGGGTGGGTGGCGAATACCGCTGTATCCACTTCCGCACTGGTGCGCTCGGTCAGGGCAGCCGCACAGCCCTCCCTATCTGTGGTCTCTTCTTTGAGAAGGTATTGAATGACGAGAAGATGCAACGCTACCATGGCAAGTTTGCCTCATCATGCGAAGGTGTGGAGCGCACCGCTCTCAGTTGCGCAAGCTATTGGCATGAACGTTCTGACACCGACAGTGTAAGTATCGACTCCTTAGCCACAGAACAACCCATAAGCGAGGGTGGCAGCGACACCGGCAGTGAAGAGAAAGGCACCTACGAGGATATCTACCTATAACATCGCAGGCATGAAGCTATCCGAACTAAAAACAGGAGAGAAGGGCGTCATCGTCAAGGTACTTGGACATGGCGGCTTCCGCAAGCGCATCGTCGAGATGGGGTTCATCAAAGGTAAGGTGATTGAGGTATTACTTAATGCACCACTCCATGACCCTGTGAACTATCGACTGATGGGCTATCAGGTGTCGCTCCGTCATGCGGAGGCTGAAATGATAGAGATTATCTCAATGGACGAGGCGAAGCTACTCAACATGCAGGCGTCCCCTCTGGTTGCTTCCAGTTCGCTCTCCTCTACCCTCTCTCCCGACTGCAAAGAGATTGTTGACGAGCAACTGCGTGCGATGGCGATGAACAAACGTCGCACCATCAATGTGGCGTTGGTAGGCAACCCCAACTGCGGCAAGACATCGCTCTTCAACTTTGTCTCCGGTGCCCATGAACACGTGGGCAACTACTCCGGTGTGACGGTAGATGCCAAAGACGGTTATGCCGACTACGAGGGCTACCATTTTCATATCGTTGATTTGCCCGGCACCTACTCCCTCTCTGCCTATAGTCCTGAGGAACTTTACGTCAGACGACAGCTCATCGACAATCCTCCCGATGTAGTGATCAACGTTCTCGATGCAAGCAATATCGAGCGCAATCTCTATCTCACCACTCAACTCGTTGATATGCACCTGCGCATGGTCTGCGCACTCAACATGTATGATGAGATGCGACGTCGTGGCGATAAGCTCAATGAGCAGAAACTCGGACAGCTCTTTGGTATTCCAATGATTCCCACGGTGTTTAAGTCTGGTGAGAACGTTGATTTGCTCTTTCATATCATCATCAACCTCTATGAGGGGATGGACTTCATCGACCAAGAGGGTAATCTTAACCCTGAGGTAGCTGCCGACCTTCAGGACTGGCACAAGAACTATGAGCGGCATCACGGCGGCAACCACGGCGAGGACTTTGCTCATGGCAGTCGTCCCAACAACAGTGTCTGCCGTCATGTCCACCTCAACCACGGTCGTGAGATAGAGCGCGGTATTGATGCCGTGAAACAAGAGCTTCAGAATAACGAGGAGATTCGCCACAAATACTCTACACGCTACCTATCCATCAAACTGCTGGAGATGGATAAGGAGACCTATGAGCTGGTGCGACAACTCCCCAACAGCAAACGTATCTTTGAGGTGTGCAACAGAGAGGTTAACCGCATTAAGGCTGAGACAGGCGAAGACTCCGAAACAGCGATCATGGATGCCAAATATGGATTGATACATGGTGCACTCCAGGAAGCAGGATATGTGCAGGGACTGAAGAAAGACCATTATCAGCTAACCCATCTTATCGACAGCATCATCACCAACCGTTATGCCGGTTTCCCGATCTTATTCCTTCTACTCTTTGTGATGTTCCAGTGTACGTTCATCCTGGGTCAGTATCCCATGGACGGTCTCAGCTGGCTCATCGAGAGGATCACAGATGGCATCAGCACACTCCTCCCTCAAGGTCAGCTGAAAGACCTCCTTATCGATGGTGTGATAGGCGGTGTGGGAGCAGTCATTATCTTCCTCCCCCAGATTCTCATCCTCTATGCTTTCATCTCGTTCATGGAAGACTCGGGCTATATGGCTCGTGCCGCCTTCATCATGGATAAGCTGATGCACAAACTGGGGCTACACGGCAAATCATTCATCCCGCTCATCATGGCCTTTGGCTGTAATGTTCCCGCCGTGATAGCCACTCGCACCATAGAGAGCCGTCGTTCGCGCCTCATCACCATGCTCATCCTTCCCATGATGAGCTGCTCTGCGCGCCTTCCCGTCTATCTCATCATCACATCGCTCTTTTTCCCTCTTCAATATCAGGGACTCATCCTTATCTCGCTCTATCTTCTCGGCATCCTTTCTGCCATTATTATGAGTAATGTGTTCAGTCGATGGCTCATTAGAGGCGATGATATGCCATTTGTCATGGAGCTCCCTCCCTACCGTTTTCCCACACTTCGTTCCATTGCCCGCCACACCTGGGAGAGGGGAAGAGAATATCTTCGCAAGTTGGGAGGCATCATCCTTGTGGCAAGTATCATCGTGTGGGCACTGGGCTATTTCCCCCATAACGAGCAGCTCACCACTGCAGCGCAGCAGGAACAGAGCTACTTAGGTCAGATGGGCAAGTTCATTGCCCCTGCATTTGCTCTTCAGGGCTTCAACTGGCAACTCGATGTGGCGCTGGTCAGCGGTATGGGTGCCAAAGAGATTGTGGCCTCCACGCTCGGCGTGCTCTATAACAACGATGTGCAGCAGATGCTCAACGATGGAGTGAGCCCCGCCGTAGCCTTCAGTTTCCTCGTGTTCGTACTGCTCTATTTTCCCTGTATTGCCACCATCGTAGCCATCAAGGAAGAGAGCGGTTCATGGCGGTGGGCACTGTTTGCTGCCCTCTACACCAGCGTGTTGGCATGGGTGCTGTCGGCTGTTGCCTATCAGCTCAGCTCATGCTTCTTGTAGGCTCATCAGAAAGAAACTATTACAAACATAAATAATTCATCTACTAAATTCATCAAAACAATGAACGTATTACAAAACCTTCTGCCTACAGCCGTCCTGACACTGGCTATCAGCATGTCTGTATCGTCGAAAGCCTCAGATGTTGTGAACAACGCTTCCTCATCGAAAGAAACAACAGCAACACGTTCCTCAGTTCTCAAGTCGGCTTGTCTTGTCAACGACTATTTCATGGCCAAGTATTCCGACCCCACCGTTCCCACCCACGTTCGCAAAGTTCGCCCAAGCAGTCTGTGGACCCGCGCTGTCTATTATGAAGGTCTGATGGCTCTCTATGACCTGATGCCCGAGGGCCGCTATCTCTCCTACACCGACCGTTGGGCCTCTTTCCATCAGTGGACCCCTCGCAATGGCATCTCTACCTGCGATGCCGACGACCAGTGTTGTGCTCAGACCTATCTCGACCGATTCATGCAGGTAGGCGATTCGTCAATGCTCATCCCCTCACAGAAGAACTTGGAGCATCAGATGACCACCAAGATAGGTTGGTGGACATGGATAGATGCCATACAGATGGCAATGCCTGTCTATGCACAGATGTATAAGATTACTGGCGACCGCCGCTATCTCGAGCATGCGATGAAGATGTATCGATGGAGCCGTAATGAGTGTGGCGGTGGCCTGTTCAATGAGAAAGATGGTCTCTGGTGGCGCGATGCCGACTATGTTCCTCCTTATAAGGAGGCAGATGGCAAAGACTGCTATTGGTCGCGTGGCAACGGATGGGTGCTCGCTGCTTATGTCAGGGTGATGAACATGCTCACCCCCAAAGACCCTGTCTATCGTGAACTGAAAAAAGACTTCCTGATGATGTGCCGCGGTCTTGCTTCGTGTCAGCGCGAGGATGGTTTCTGGAATGTGAGTCTCGTCTCTCCTGTCACCTATGGCGGCAAGGAGACAACAGGTACGGCGCTCTTCCTCTATGGTATCAGCTGGGGCTTGCGTCATGGTCTCCTTCCATCCAAGACCTATCGTCCTATCGCCGACCGTGCATGGCAGGCCATCTCGCGTGATGCCATCCATCCCGACGGTTTTCTCGGATATGTGCAGGGCACAGGTAAAGACCCCTCTGCCGGACAACCCGTGACCTACGATAAAGTGCCCGATTTTGAGGACTATGGTGTGGGCTGTTTCCTGTTAGGAGCTGTAGAATATGCACGTCTTCTGCGTTAACAA
This sequence comes from Prevotella sp., assembly GCA_018385335.1. Classification (GTDB taxonomy): domain Bacteria; phylum Bacteroidota; class Bacteroidia; order Bacteroidales; family Bacteroidaceae; genus Prevotella. The sequence continues at coordinate 912 of JAHAZN010000047.1, read as the reverse complement.
ATACTAATACAGTATCAATAGTCTTAATAAATCCTCACTTCTATCTATCGATTATCATTTTTTTTCTAATTTCGCAAACTGTATAGCGCATTGTCGCTTACAGTTTTCTGCGGGGAGCATATCTCAACAAGGTGCCAGCTCGTCTAGCAGATTAAGAAGAGACAAAAAATAAACAACTATGATGAAGAAGATTTTATTTCTCTTGATGATGCTTATTGGCTTTGTAGGTCAATCATCTGCACAGACACCCACCGAGGGTGCTTCTATTAAGTTTGACAAGACTACCCACAACTTTGGCACATTCTCTGAGTCGTCTCCCACGGTGACCTGTGTGTTCAACTACACCAATGTGGGCGACAAACCTCTTATTATCAATCAGGCAGTAGCGAGCTGCGGTTGCACGGTGCCCGAATATACCAAGGAGCCCGTGATGCCTGGCCAGAAGGGACAGATAAAAGTGACTTACAACGGTGCCGGCAAATTCCCCGGTCACTTCAAGAAGTCAATCACCGTGCGCACCAATGGTGTTGTAGAGATGACACGTCTCTACGTTGAGGGCGACATGGAAGAGGCCAAATAAAAAGTGTTTTACTCATCCCCCCTGTTGACGCATATCGGCTACTTATTTGGGATAAACAAAAAAAAATTGCCATCCCTAAGCACTGAGCTTAGAGATGGCTTTTTCTTTACCCTTCCTCCTATCAGAAGGGCAGGTCGTCACCGGTATCTTCAGCAGGAGCTGCGGGAACGGGAGCGGGAGCGGGAGCACCTGCAACAGCAACAGCAGCACCACCGCGTATCACGTTGTAAGCTCTTATCTCATTAAACCAACGACCATTATATTCGTGAGCATCGATATCAAACTGTATCGTCAGTTCCTCACCATTCTGAATATTAAACTGCTTGATGCGG
>JAHAZN010000044.1 GCA_018385335.1 Prevotella sp. | reverse complement strand
GAACGAAACGGGGGTTTTTCGCTCATTTTTTGAACGGTTTTGAACGGAGGGTAGTTTGGCACACTTTTTGCAGCAACTTTTCTGCTGTAAAGATTTTTGCTGAAAAATGACAAAAAATTGCCTTCACGAAGGTGAAAAATCAGCTCCATTTTTGAGGCAAAATCCAGCCAAAAATGCCCTTTTTTCTTCTATTTCGCAGGAAAAAGTAGGGAGAAATGAAAAAGCAAAGTGTCATCATTGAGGCTCCCTTGCTAACAATTTGTTATATGCTCCAACATAGGGAGGTATATTAACAATATGCTATCACTCAAACAGGCAAGAGCTGCCTTTTGATGACGATATGATTAGAAAAAAGGTTGAAACACTTGCGAGGACAGAAAAAAAAACGTACCTTAGCCACTTTAAACAAGTGTGAACGAGATGGAACAGTTACTTCACTATGTATGGAAACACAAGATGTTTCCCCTAAAAACGCTCCTCACCTCCGACGGCAAAGAGGTAGAGGTGATAGACCCTGGTATGCACAACAGCAACAGTGGACCCGACTTCTTCAATGCAAAGGTGAAAATAGGCGAGGTGATGTGGATAGGTAATGTGGAGATACACGACAGGAGCACCGACTGGTTTAGACATCATCATGACAGCAACAGCGACTACAACAACGTGGTGCTTCATGTGGTAGGGGAAATAGACGGTGAGGTCATCGGCGTTGATGGCATGCCAATCCCACAACTGAAGTTGGAGATTCCTTCAGCGGTGAGCGACAACTACCATGAGCTGCTCCATACTGACCGGTTTCCACCCTGTTACAAGGTGGTGACACAGCTCTCAACACTCATGCTACACTCATGGATGGCTGTGTTGCAGACGGAGCGGTTGGAAGAGAAGGCGGAGGCTATCATGCGACGTGTCGAGATGATGGGGGGCGACTGGGAACAGGCTTTCTTCATCACCCTGGCACGCAACTTTGGTTTCGGCATCAATGGCGATGCTTTTGAGGAGTGGGGAAAGTCGATTCCTCTGAATATCGCAGGGCGCCATAGAGACGATACCTTTCAGTGTGAGGCGCTCTTTATGGGACAGGCGGGGCTACTGCAGACAGACAACCTGCCTGCCTCGTGGCGTGAGAAAGCACAGGGAGATGACTATTTCCTAAGGCTCGCCAAGGAATATGAGTTTCTGAAACACAAATATGCTCTTACTGCCAACACCTTCGGGATGTGGAGGTTCCTGCGGCTGAGACCACAGAACTTCCCTCATATCCGCATTGCACAGATGGTGACGCTCTACTGTGCACAGCAACTCAACCTCAGCAAATTAGTGGCATGCACCTCCTTGGATGAGGTGATACGACTGCTGCAGACAAAGGTGACTACCTACTGGCAGACGCATTACTCATTTGGAGAGGTGAGCGAACTCAACGAGAAACATCTCTCTCAGCAGTCGCTTCAACTGCTCATAATCAATACGGCTGTCCCGATATTATTTGCCTATGGGCGACACCAGATGAGGGAAGAGCTGTGTGAGCGGGCTCTGATATTTCTCGATGGACTGAAAGCAGAAAACAATCATATCGTGAGGATGTGGAAAGACTGCGGCATGACGGTGACAACGGCGGGCGACAGTCAGGCGCTCATACAGCTGAAACGCAAATACTGCGATAAACACGACTGCCTGAGATGCCGCATAGGACACTGCTACCTAAAAAGGGCGGTGGATGGAGACGTATCGAGGTAAATACTAATCATAACATCTTGAAGATAATGAACTATATTTTTGAAACTATCATGCAAGTGCGTGATTACGAATGTGACATTGAGGGAATAGTGAACAATGCCAACTACCTGCATTATGCCGAACATACGCGGCACCTCTTCCTCAAAGAGCGGGGATTGAGCTTTGCTGAGATGCACAGGAAGGGGGTGGATGCCGTGGTGGCAAGGATGAATCTTCAGTATAAGACGCCGCTGCAGTGTGACGATGAGTTTCGCTCGTGTCTCAACATCACAAAAGAGGGCATCAAATATGTCTTTCATCAAGATATCTACCGCGTGAGTGATAACAAACTCTGTTTCAGAGGACTGATAGAACTGGTGTGTATCATCGACGGACGACTGGGAAACAGCGATGAGTATGACCGGGCACTCCTTGGTAATAAATAATAACCTTACTGAAATGAATGAAGAACTGCTTTATGCCATGGCGCTCGCACGCCTGTGCAGCTATTATCCCTCGCTCAGCATGGGTCTCTACCGACAGCTGGGGAGCGCTAAGGAGGTGTTTCTACAGCGTCGCAACCTGAACGAGCTACCATCATCGCCCTCGGCAAAGGTGATTCAACTGCTGAGCAACTGGGATGAGGCGCTGACAAGGGCTGAACAGGAGTGGGAGTTTGCAAACAAACACGGCATCAAAGTGCTGATACCGTCGATGGAGGATTATCCCATCAGACTTAATGAGTGTGAGGATGCGCCGCTGGTGCTCTACTATAAAGGGAATGCGTCGCTCAATGCCTTACATACCGTCTCGGTGGTGGGCACCCGTCACTGTACTATCTATGGACACGATGTTATACGCAACCTGATAGGACAGCTGAGGTATCTCTGTCCCGATATTTTGGTGCTGAGCGGACTGGCCTATGGGGTGGATATCGAAGCGCACCGACAGTCGCTGCAGAACGGTCTGAAGACGGTGGGGGTGCTGGCGCATGGCTTAGACCGACTCTACCCTTTTGCGCACCGCAACACGGCAAAGGAAATGGTGAATAGCGGTGGACTGCTTACGGAGTTTATGACGGGAACGAATGCTGATAAGATGAACTTCGTGAGGCGTAACCGTATCGTGGCCGGCATGTCGGACGCACTCATCCTTGTGGAGAGTGCGGAGAAGGGGGGAGGACTTATCTCGGCTGAGCTGGCTAATGGGTACAACCGTGAGGTGATGGCTGTGCCCGGACCAGTGAATGCGCCCTACTCCAAGGGCTGCAACGAGCTCATAAAGACGAATGGGGCTCGACTCATCACCTGTGCCGACGACCTGATAGCTCACATGGGCTGGGAGGGGGCCGCAGAACGCGAGAAGGCGCAGGTGGCGGGGATAGAACGCTCGCTGTTTAACAACCTGTCGGACGACGAGGCACTCGTAGTGGGACTGATGAAGGAGGAGGGTGACATGCTGGCAGGGACGATAGCGATGAAGACGAATCGTGCCATGGGTGAGGTGGCTGCCATCCTTTTTGGTTTAGAGATGAAGGGGGTGATAAAACTTCAGGCTGGAGGGCTCTATCACCTGTTGTCATAGACACGCTAATCATATTGTAAAGAAGATGAAGATTGGAAAGATCAACCTGGGGGAGCGTCCTATCTTTTTGGCTCCTATGGAGGATGTAACGGATATCGGTTTTAGAATGCTGTGTAAACGGTTTGGTGCCTCGATGGTTTACACTGAGTTTGTGAGTGCCGAGGCTCTGGTGAGGTCGGTGAAATCGACTCAGGCCAAACTCAATATCTCTGACGAAGAGCGTCCTGTGGGCATACAGATTTATGGCAGGGATGTGGCTTCGATGGTAGAGGCGGCACGTATTGTGGAACAGGCGCACCCTGATGTCATCGACATCAACTTCGGCTGCCCTGTGAAAAAGGTGGCGGGCAAGGGTGCCGGCGCCGGAATGTTGCAAAACATTCCTCTGCTCCTGGAGATCACAAGGGAGGTGGTGAAGGCGGTGAACCTGCCCGTGACGGTGAAGACTCGACTGGGATGGAACGCCGACAACCTTGTCATCACCACGCTCGCTGAACAGTTGCAAGACTGTGGCATCAGTGCGCTCACCATCCATGGTAGGACGCGTGCGCAGATGTACACGGGGGAGGCGGACTGGACCCTGATAGGCGAGGTGAAGAACAACCCGCGCATACATATCCCTATCATCGGCAACGGCGACATCACCACAGGCGAAGAGGCACGCCTTGCCTTTGAGCGCTATGGGGTGGATGCTGTGATGGTGGGCAGGGCTTCCTTCGGCTGTCCATGGATATTCAAAGAGATGGGTGAGGCTGTCCATCCTGAATCGGCCTCACCCATGCTCTCTGTGGATGATAAGATCAATCTCCTTTTGGAGCAGCTGCATATCAACGTGGAGCGTATCGATGAATATCGTGGTATCCTGCACACCCGCCGTCATCTGGCTGCCAGCCCGGTGTTTAAGGGTATCCCCGATTTCCGACAGACACGCATAGCTATGCTGCGCGCTACTACCGTTGAGGAGCTGACGACGATCATCAATTCTGCCCGTGAGAGAATCAACGGACTATCACCTTCTTGCCTCGCATGATGTGTAACCTGTTGCTGTCGGTGGCTCGCTGTCCACTGAGTCGATAGGGTGCACCCTCATACTTCTTCGTTTCCACGCCAGGGGCATGGATGGCATCGGGCGTGCCTGGGAGCGTCAGAATATACTCTGCTGATGGGAGGGAACGGTGCTCACCGAGCAGTCCGGTCACCGTGAGTCCATAGGTTCCTCCCGGGAGCAGATGACTGAAAGGCTGCTGTAGAGTCTGCCCTACGTTAAGGCGGTCGTAGCCTTCAACAACACGGCGCTGGAGGGGGAGATAGGTGACGCTCACATCATCGATCATCACTGAACCTGAGTTGCGGTTGAAGAGCATCTTCACCTTTTCGTAGTTGTCGAGTGGATAGTCAACAATGGTTCCTTCGGCAACGGGGATGAGGGTAGCTATCGTGTCGGTCTGCTCGCCCTTCTGACCGAGAACGAGGAGGCTGCCGGTGGCATTGACACCGCGGTACCAGAACGACAGTCCGGTGAGCAGATACTCCTCGGGAGCTATCTCTAAGCCACTGCCGTCGCCTGCCATACGCAGCGATGGTGCTGCCTCACCATAACATCCTGACACCGAATAATAAGAGGTGTTCGATGTTGTCCATCCGCTGGGCATGCCGTCGTTTCTGTCGGTGAAGCCGTAGGATGTGGTTACGATGTCGCCATCATAGGTGTGTCTGCACAGGGTGAGTTCATAAGCCTCTGCCTCGCGGACAGTTGACCAATGGGCAGTGAAACCCTGTTCTGACATATTGCTCACTTCCTCAATGATACTCTGACGTTTCTCAAAAGGAACATCGGTGGTGGTGAGCGTAAGCGTAAGGGGCTCTGAACGGTAGCTGCCTATCTCTGCCGTGAGCGAAAGGAGGTAGGTGGTGAGGGGATGGAGCTTGGCGATGGTGAGCTCCTGTGCGGCATCAAACACCTTATTGTCATAATCGCCTACGATGGCTCCGGGCTGTCCTTCGGCAGTCTGCTCACGCATGGTGAGCTGATAGCGGGCAGCTTCTCTTACGCCTGCCCAGACGATGGTAAGACTGCTGTCAGCCACCGCGGTGGCACGGAAGAAGGCGGGCCGGGGCATCACAAACGAGCTGTTACGCTCCACGAGAAGGATGGTATCGCAACGCTCCACGATCGCATCGAGGGAGAGCAGGGGGACACCATCCCAGCTGATGAGGGTGGTGTCGGTCTTGTTGCTGCTCCCAGGGAAGCTATCGCCGCTGCGGGTCTGGGAGGTGAGTATCTTATCTGCCTCTACGATATCAACACGCTGATGACCCACGGTGGTATTCACTTTGTTATCGGCCCATATCTTCTCGTCTTTCTCTATGTGCCAAAGGAGCATCCCATGGTGGGGGAGATACGTATCCCAGCCTCGCTGCTGACGGTTCTCAAGGACGAAATACTCCAGCTCACTGTCCTTACAACTCACTCGGTAGGCCTTGCCCGTGGTGCTCAGTTCGGTCAGGCAGGAGACACTGTCGGTGCCTGCCTTCAACTCGATAAGTTCCATCCAGTCGAGCTCGTTGCGCTCAAAAGCCGAATAGGCGGCAGGGGTATGCATGTTGTTGTTGTAGCTTCCTGAGGACATCACATCCCATGGTCCCGGGTCGAAGGCGGTGCCGCCCTCGGTGTCATAATGGTCGGCAAGGCCCAGCACATGACCAAACTCATGGACAAAGGTTCCTATGCCTGTGGGCTCCTTGATGTTGAGGTCGCCCAAATACCTCAGTTCGTTGCTACATGCGAAACTACCGATGAGCTTGCCGTCGAACTTCTGCTTCACTCCTAATGCGGCGAGGTTGGACGACTGCGGCCATATCCTATTCTTGGCATAGGGATTGTCGTTCTGTCCCCAGCCGGCATAGAAAAAGAAGATGTTATCGACATAACCATCGTTGTTGAGGTCAAACTCCGAGAAGTCAACCTCATCGTCAATCAGTTCGCAGGCTTCGCGCAAGGTCTCACGGATGTTGGCATCGGTGACGGAACCTTCATCTCCTCCATAATAGCTTACTTCTTTAGAGAGCTTGATGGGACCCACCACCACAAACTGCGGTGTGAAGAGCCCGTTGGAGCAGTCGCGGAAATAGTCGAGCACACTTCCGTTGGCTCCACTCTCATGAGAGAATCCTTCCTCGTTGAGCATCCTGTCGTAGAACGAATGGGGGTCATCGACAGAGGAGAACGACTCATCACTGAACTCTATCAGCAGCACCAGAGAGCGCGGTGATCCCGTTGTGGGATAGTCGTTGACGAGCATCCCACGGCGCTGCGGCGCCATCTGTTGGCTGGCGTTTCGCTGCCCCTGCTCCTGCTGAATGCCTTTGCTACTGAGCGTGCGGAGCCACTGTCTGTCATCGTCGCTACGCTCGCTGATATCGAGGGCCTTACGTCCTGATGGCACGAGGAGACCCGCATCATCGAGATGAAGATATTCGAAACAGTTGCTCGAACGGTTGAAAGCCACGGGCAACCCATCCTCGGTGGTAAGACTACTGCCATGCTCATCGCCGAGCACTCTCAGCGTGAGCCATCGTCCATCGGCCTGTCTCACCTTCTTGAGCTGAGGGTCGGCAGGGATAGAAAAAACCTGCTGGCCCATGGAGAGGACCAGCAGGAGAATAAAGAGTTTTCGCATCGTCATAAATTCATTGTTAATTGTCGGCACATCGCTGTGCTCAACAGGTTATTTCACAAACTTCACAGACTGTTTGCTTCCGTCGGGCATGATGGCTGTGGCCACATACACACCGTGATTCAGGTGGGAGATGGTGAGCGCATCGGCCTTCACATGACCAATCAGCTGTCCGTTGGCGTTATAGAGGTTCATTGAGGCGGCGCCACTCATGGTGATCACTCCATGACCGAAGGAGAAGGAGGTGGTGGGCTCGTCTTCTACATTGTCGATAGCCGACACCAGAGCATTGACGGCACAGGTAGCTGTGAGGTTGCCTGCAGTGGCCTTGATGGTGGTGTTACCTGCGTTCTTACAGGTGACGAGCAGTTTGAGCGCGTTGGCTGTCTCCTCAATGATCTCCACATCAGCGATAGTGGGGTTGGTAGATTCCACGTTGATTTCAGAAGCATCGGCACCATAGACGGTGATGATGAGTTCTGCTTTCTCGCCAGTCTGCATATTGATAGTTGGGGTGCTGAAGACCAATGCCTGAGCTTTGTTCTCGAAGCGGAGCACGGGGAGCACCTTGGTCATGCGCCAGAGGGCACTGTCGCTCTCTCCCAAGACATATCCTAAGGAGCTGAGCCATTCCTCACTCATCTCGCTCACTGCCTTCGTTGCTCCCTGAGGAGTGGTGGCATCGGTGCTGCTGACAGCCTCACCGCCGATGGTAGCCTCAGCAGTGGCGTAGTTGTTGGCCAGACCGAGCTCCTTGAGACGGGTCTCTCCCTGCTCATAGTTCTCGTTGATGGCGGTGAAGCCTACGATACGGTTAACAGAACCGTCGTTACCACTCTTGGGAAGGGTGAGTTTGACGTTGGAGATATTGTTGCTGATGATGATTGTCTCAGCCTTGGTCCAGTCGGTCTCTACATAACCCAAGATACCGCCAGCACTCAGTTTTCCCCATTTTGTTGCCTTGTTCACGCTCACCATTCCTTCTGCCACACAGTTGCTGATGGCTGCACGCGAAGCATCGTAGCCCACGATACCACCAGCCAGATACTGGGCACTGATATTGACGTTGGTATGACAGTTGGCTACCACAGAGCCCATACCTGTCTGTCCCACGATACCACCTACGGTAGTAGAGTCGGTGAAGTTGCCCGAAGCATAACATCCCACGATGTTGGTGCTGGTACGGGCATCGCCAACGATACCTCCCATCATAGAACAAGTAGGAAGATTGATATCTCCATTGCGGAAGGAACTTCCTGAGATCTCGCTAAAGACGGAGGCAAAACCTACGAGACCTCCTACGGTAGCCTGAGCGTTGCGGTCGGCTGCTACGATAGAGGCGTCATATACGTGTATGTTGCTCAGTGTGTCGGTGACGGTAGCACCGCTGATGACACCTACGTTGCTGTTGAGGCGGTTGACGGTAATCTCCGGATTCAACATCACCAGGTTCTTCACTGAGGCACCGGGGGCCATGTTGCCGAAGAGTCCCACCTCTGTCCCGTGACTGTTGATGCGCAGGTTACTGATGGCATAGTTGTCGCCGTCGAGCTGTCCGGAGAAGTTGTCCACCGGCTGCCAATAGGCTGTCGTCTGTCGCATGTCAATATCGTTAGCCAGCTTATAAGCTGCTGCGGGCTCCATCCTCATCTGCTGCAGGTCGCCTGCAGTGGCAACGAGGTAAGGGTTGGCCACCGTTCCTTCGCCTCCCTTGGCAAACTTAGCAAAGGGGAGGTGCTGGAACTCGATGTTATAGAGCTTATAATCGTAGCATATCAGCATCAGTTCGGGATGCTCAGCATCATCGACGAGCAAGGATGCAGTGCGCAGTTTACCCTTAGTATCATCACCACGGAAGGTGTAGATGATGCTGCCATCTTCCTTGCCTACCATCAGCACATCCTCTATCTCATTGCTGTTTTCTTTCTTTATCTTAGCGATGAAGATAAACTCCAGTGCATCGTCGGTGTCAAAGAGGTAGGGATTGAGCGAAGAGGCATTGAGCAATGGGCGGAAGAGCTCTCCCTTGGGACCGAGGTTGAAGCGAGTGAAATGGTCGAACTTCGCATCTCTCGTGTACCATCCCAGACGGGCTATCACATTACCCTCGGCATCACCCTCAGCAGAGTTTAAGCTGATGATATACTGATAGCTGTCGCCCACAGGGTAACGGTCGAAGGTGGTGGAGATGGTCTCGCCGTTGATCTGTGCGGGGAGCAGGGTAGCGGGCGCACAGCTGGGCATGTCAACCATCTGTATCTGCTCTACACCGTCGATGTTCTGCATGAAATACATCTGGTCGTCGAAACCTGGGATAGGCTTCAGTGAACCATAGGTGTTCACCACGTTCTCGGCTATGGTCTTGATCATACCCTGATTGTCGAAGACATAGAAATTATAGAAGTCATCGTCGGTGGCGTTGTCATAGTCATCATAGGTCACCACGTAGTTGAACTTGTTGCTGTCAGTGAAATAACCCTTGGAGAGGTCGTAGTCGGACAGCTGGTTGAAGGCAGCAAAACGATAGAGTCTGTTTTCCGGTACCTTCAGCTCCACTGAGATAGAGTCAACCTGTTTGAACTTCCTGTCGAAGACATGAATCTCATAGTGGTTATCGGGAGTAACGATAGGGTCCCATGTGGTGAGGTCGTATCCATCAGCCCATGGTTTCTCGTAATATGACAATATATAATAAGGTGTGTGATCTATCTCATAGAAGTTGAGGAATGAACCATTGCAGTATTCTGTCAATGCTGTGGGCACAGAGAAGGTGTGTTCCAACTTAGGCTCTGTCTGTCCGTAACCGGCGGGGGCCATCACGTCAACCTTGGTGATGGACTCACCGTTCTCCTTCACCTCATGGGGCAGCAGCAGTCGCTGATAGGTCTCATAGCTGCTCAGATCAGCGCTCACCATGATGCCTGAATATGGATAGGACATCACAGAGTCGCCGTTGAGACTGAAGACACGTGTCTCATAGTGGTCGTCGGTATAACCACCCTGTGCCGTTCCTGTGGCGTGCACGTTCACCAGCAGTTCCAGGGTAGCATCGTTGCGGTCGAAGAATTTCTTTGTGATATAGCCAAAAGGCTCAATCATGTTGACATTACGTCCTTCGATGCCGCCCACCTTGATCACACCCTGCTTGTCGTGCTTATTGTCATAGACAGTGATCTCTGCCTGCGAATAGAAGCTGCCATTGAAGGTGAAGTTCTCGGTGTAGTACCAGTCTTTACCATCGGGACCGATAAGGAAACCGTATGCCATCGATTTCAAAGCCTCGTTAGGCTGAGCTATCACCCTTGATGGGGTGAGCAGTGCCTTGGTCTTGGAAGTCTTAGCCAAAGAGAAGTTGGCCTTGGCTTCTCCCTGTACGGAAACAATCTTTCCGTGATTTTTCCTTTGTTTCAACTGTTGTCCAATCGGAGTGTTGGACGCCACCATCATGACACTCACCATCGTCAGTGAGACGCATAATGAAAAAATTCTTTTTGTCATCATCTTGTTCTGTATTGTTATAATATCGATAATATCATTTATTCAGCTTCCAGGTCACACCATCCTTGGTGTCCTTCACCTCGAAGCCAGCCTCTGCCAGCGCATCACGAATCTGGTCGCTTGTGGCCCAGTCTTTCTGTGCCTTGGCTTTAGCCCTCAACTCAAGTACCATATCCACTACCTTGCCGTAGGCTTCTTCACGTGCTTCATTGGCATTGCCCCGCTCGTCTCTCAATCCAAGGATATCGAAGGCAAAGAGGGTCATGGTGTCCTTGAGTTCCTTGAGACAGTCGGCGCAGACAGTGGCTTTGTGGTCGAGCAGTTTGTTGACGATAGAGCAGGCCTCGAAGAGCAGACTGATGACCGTTGGTGTGGCCAGGTCGTCGTTCATCGCCTCATAGCATCTCTGGCGCAACGACTTCACTGCTTTCTCCGTAGCCTCGTCACATTGCTCACTTATCTGCACACGGTCGATATCGTGAAGCCCATTGAGCAGACGTTCCAAGCCTTTCTCACTTGCCTGCAGCGCCTCATTGGAGAAATCGACAGTGCCACGGTAATGTGCCGACAGGATGAAGAAGCGGATGGTCATGGGCGAATAGGCTTTCTCGAGCTGATCATGCTGGCCAGTGAAGAACTGTTCCAGGGTGATGAAGTTGCCGAGACTCTTACCCATCTTCTGTCCGTTGATGGTGATCATGTTGTTGTGCATCCAGTATTTCACCATGGGTTTGCCCTGACTTGCCACAGCCTGAGCTATCTCACACTCATGATGAGGGAACACAAGGTCCATACCTCCGCCATGGATATCAAACTCCTGACCTAGATATTTTCTTCCCATCGCAGTACACTCGCAGTGCCATCCGGGGAATCCTGCTCCCCAAGGGCTGGGCCATCTCATGATATGCTCGGGCTGTGCTTTCTTCCACAGGGCGAAATCCACTTGGTTGTGCTTCTCTCCCACTCCGTCGAGCTCACGACTGTTATTGATGACATCATCGAGATTGCGCCCTGAGAGTACGCCATAGTGATGATCTCTGTTATAGCGCTCAATATCAAAATAGATAGAGCCGTTGCTCTCGTAGGCATAACCATGGTCGAGGATGTCCTTCACCAGCTCTATCTGCTCAATGATATGTCCGGTGGCATGGGGCTCGATGCTTGGCGGCAACACATTGAGTGCCTCCATGGCAGCGTGATACCTGTTGGTGTAATACTGTGCCACCTCCATGGGTTCAAGCTGCTCCAGACGTGCCTTCTTGGCAATCTTGTCGTCGCCCTCGTCAGCATCGTGTTCAAGATGTCCCACATCGGTGATATTGCGCACATAGCGCACCTTATAGCCGAGGTGTTTCAGATATCTGAAGAGAATATCGAAGGTGATAGCTGGGCGGGCATGACCAAGATGAGGGTCACCATACACAGTAGGACCACACACATACATCCCCACATTGGGGGCATGAAGAGGCTCAAACGGCTGCTTGCAACGGCTGAGCGTATTATAAATCATCAGTCTTTGTTCCATATATACACTTTTGTCGATGCAAAATTACAATAAATCACGGTTTTTACAAAAAGATACGCACATTTGTTTTGTGCTCACACTGATTTTCAGTACCTTTGCCGCCAATATTGTTAATTAATTGCAAATCAATACAGCAATATGGCTTACAAAAGAATGACCGCTGCTGAGGCAGCAACACTTATCAAAAATGGAGAGAACATTGCACTTAGTGGCTTTACCCCTTCGGGAGCTGCCAAGGCAGTGACTAAGGAGCTGGCCAAGATAGCCGTTGCCGAGCATGAAGCCGGACGTCCCTTCCAGGTAGGTATCTTCACCGGTGCTTCTACCGGCCAGAGTACCGACGGTGATCTGGCTAACGCGCAGGCCATCAAATACCGCGCTCCCTACACCACCAACTCCGATTTCCGCAAGCACGTCAACATGGGCGAGATTGCATACAACGACATCCATCTCAGTCAGATGGCACAGGAGTTGCGCTATGGTTTCATGGGCGAGGTGGACTGGGCTATCCTCGAAGTGTGTGACTTGGAAGAAGGTGAGACAACCTGCAAGGCTTACCTCACCTCTGCCGGTGGGATCAGTCCCACTGCTGCCCGTCTGGCCAAACACGTCATTTTGGAACACAACCAGTTCCACAGTCCCGACGCCAAGTACCTCCACGATGTCTATGAGCTTCAGGACCCTCCCTATCGTCAGCCCATCCCCATCGTCAATGTCGATGACCGTATTGGTACTCCCTACGTAGAGATTGATGCATCGAAGATAGTGGGTGTGGTGGAGTGTAATATCCCCGACGAGGCCCGCGCCTTCAAAGATCTCGACCCTGTCACCACACAGATAGGCAACAACGTGGCTGCGTTCCTCGCCTCTGACATGAAGCGTGGCATTATCCCTTCTTCCTTCCTCCCCCTGCAGAGCGGCGTGGGCACCACAGCCAATGCCATCCTGGCGGCATTGAGTATGGACAAGAGCATCCCTGACTTCAACATCTTCACTGAGGTGCTGCAGGATGCTGTCGTGGAGATGATGCTACACGGACGTGTGAAGAAAGCCTCAGCATGCTCACTCACCGTGACCAACGAGAGTCTGATGAAGGTGTATGACAATATCGACTATTTCAAGCAGAACCTCACACTCCGTCAAAGTGAGATATCCAACTCTCCCGAACTTATCCGCCGACTCGGTGTGATTGCTATCAACACCGCACTGGAGTGTGATATCTATGGCAACAGCAACTCTACACACATCAGTGGAACAAAAATGATGAACGGTATCGGTGGTAGTGGCGATTTCGAGCGCAATGCCTATATCAGCATTTTCACCTGTCCCTCGGTAGCCAAGGGTGGTGCCATCAGTTCTATCGTGCCCATGGTGAGCCATCATGACCACACTGAGCATGATGTGAACGTTATCGTCACAGAACAAGGTATCGCTGACCTGCGCGGAAAGAGTCCTATGCAGCGTGCACAGTGTATCATCGAGAACTGTGCTCACCCCGACTACAAGCAGCTTCTCTGGGATTATCTCAAGATTGCCAAGGGTGGACAGACACACCACAACCTGCCTGCTGCCTTCGCCTTCCACGACACATTGGCACGCAAGGGTGATATGCATCTCACCGACTTTGCTGAGTATGTGAAGTAACTGTCTTTCATTAAGATAACAAAATGAGGTGGCTTATCGCCACCTCATTTTTTTTGTATCAGTTAAGACGAGATTTGAGCGGACTGCGCACCCCTCGATAACCTTTTAGGAAAGCTTTGGCTGAGCCGAAGCTGAGGAACATATCAAGTCGCACCGGGATATGGTTCATATCGTCGGTCACAAAGAAGCGGATAAGCTCATGATCCTTGCCATCCTCACGCTCCATGAAAGAGAAGACAAGACAACGGAACTTCTCGTTGGTACCTTCCACCTTGAATGTCTCCTTTCCCTTATAGATGAGCCAGGAGTTGGTGAGGTGCTTGGCATCGCTGATAGGCATGGGAATCACCTGACCCTTCTTAAACTTTGAAGCATCGAAATTGCGTGCTCTTAAGAAGATGCTCATCATATCGTAGATGCAGTCCTGATATTCCGACTGTTTCCATACATGACGCCCGTCGTGCTCTATGCGATGCTGCTTGAGATGGCAGTTGGATTTGGGATAGGAATACCATATCTCGTCAACATAATATCTACTGCCCTCACGTGCTCCCTTACGGAAATAGAGTGGTGAGAGACCTTTGTCGCAATAGGAAAGCAGGGTGTCGCGCATGGTAAACACCTTGTCGAGCTTATTGTTACCGCGGGTGATAAGACTGGTGCGGAAGGCTGGTGCACCCTGATAGATGGTCTCCACGGTGCTCATGGAGGCTGTGCCCACCTTCATCCATATAAACTTCCAATTGAAATAGAGGTCATAATAGAGGAACTCACCCGACTTAAAGGCCTTGTTCTCTATGCCACACTGGGCGTTGGTTCCCAACACCGAGAGGGTGAGGAAAACAATGACAAAAAAGTATTTTCTCATCTTGATCATAAATGATTATATTTAGGTGAGCATCACTGACACTCTACCGTTGGTTTGACGATCGCTGTTATTTCACAGTGCTCACGGGTGGCTGTATGCCCATCCTGGCAGCCCTGTCAGCATTGCGGTTTCTTCGTTTCTTCTCCCTGTCGGCCTTCTGCTTAGTGATGGCGGTAGGTTTCTGCTGAGGGAGTGGCCGTTCCATGAGCACCCAACTGCGTGTGATGTCCCATTTAGCCTTACACTCCACCGAGCGTGGATGATAGAACACTGGCTCGGGTTGCAGGCCGCTGGCATAGTCACCCACATCCCATTTGCCATTGCCGTTGAGGTCGGCATAGGCACGCATGTAATAGGTCTGAGGATTGAGATAGAAGAACTCTGCCACCCCGTCTGTTACTCTCGCTGATTTCACTGGCGTGTCACTGCTGTTAAGCAGCTGCACGACAAGGGTGGAATCGGCGATGCTGTCGGGCGACGTCACCTCGATAGTGAGCGTACTATATTCATCGAGTGTCTTCACTCGGATACCCTGTTTCATGGGTGCAGAGACCTTACCATAGATATCGACAAAGGCTGCGGAGTCGATCTCCATACTGTATTCCAGTCCGGGACGCCACTCTGCCAACAGCTGATAGCGGCGTTGACAGCCTTCCACCAACTCCCACTCCCACCGGGCGTTATACCACAGGGTGTCGTGTTTCACATAGAGATGGATGGCAGCTGTGTCACAGTGGATGAGCGGAGTAGGCACCTCAATAAGCACATTCTTATCGGGGTCGAGCGAGGAGGAAGAGAGCACCTTCAGCTCCAGTGGTTTCACGGGCATCACAGTGTCTATAGGCTCTCCTTTCTTCAGTGCCTTCTCTACCTTCTTCTTCCATTTCTCGAGTTCCTTCATTCGCTCTTTCTCACGCTTGGCAAATGGTGTTTTCGCCAGGAGCTCAAGGGTATCTACCTTTTCAGCTAACTGCCCAAGCGTATCGGTATCATGATAGGTCATCTCTACCTGTAGGGTGTCCATGTTGACAAGCGAGGTGTCACGCAACCAATAAATGATGGTGTCATTATGGGTGCTGGGCTCTATGAGGAAAGCCTCCTCTGCATCGAAGTTGAGTCCTTTGAGTCGTGGCAGTTCACTGTCGCCGTAAGTGAAGAAGAGGGTGAACTTATGCTCATCCTGACGCTCATACTTCAGGAAGTGGCGGTCGGTCTGTGGGAGAGTAAAGGCACAGAGCACGATATCATCGGGCAGGAAATGAGTATATGGTATGCGCGTGATATTGTCGATACGCAGCGAATCACGCCAGATGGTATCCTGACGCACATCAGGACGGCACGAGGGCTCGATGAGACGAGAGGAAAACGCCAGCATCTCGCTGTTCTGACTGTAACGGTAGTCGCCGTCCATATCATTAAGCGCATAGCAGCGGTAGGTGCCTGGTGCCACACCGCGGATGATGAAGCGTCCGCGACTGTCGGTGCGTGCCACACGCAGAAGGGGCTCGGTGGTAAAGGCACTGTCGGCAAGATGACTATAGAGCCCCACGAGGATACCCTTCACCGGTTCGAGGTTCTCTGCATCAAGGACTGTACCCGACACTTCAAGCGTATCTATCTCAGTGCCAGTAGAGAAACAGTAGGTATAGTTGCCCATGGGGTTACCCTCATTGTTATCGGTGATGGCGTCAGAGAAGTCGATGGTATAGGTGGTGCGCTCTTTCAGCGTATCCTTGAGCGCCACGATGATGCGTTTTCCTGAGGTCTTGATGTCGGGCATCTCCAACTGCGGCGGCGACACCACCACCTTATTGGCAGCATCCTCAAGCTTGATAAACTCATTGAAGGTGATGGATACCTTCCTTCCTTTCACCCCCACTGCTTTCTCTGCCGGTGAGGTATGGGTGATCTGAGGCGGGGTATCGTCGTACCATCCACCATCAGGCTGGCCCATACGGGCGCAGGCTCCCAGGAGAAGCAGACAGCTCACAGCCATCAGCAATCGCCGCACACAGGATAGTCTATTGTTTGTCGAGATGTTCATCAGTAGCGTTGTCATTGAGTTGCAGAAGGGTGGTGATATGCTCTCTGCTGTTACTGAGACGGGGCACCTTGTGCTGTCCTCCCAGCTTGCCTCTCATCTTCAGCCATTCGTTGAACAGACCTTTGCGTGCTTTGATGAGCTGGAGGGGCTGGAGGGTGATATCCTTGAAGCGCTTGGCTTCGTAGTCGCTGTTCAGCTCCTGCAGTCGCTGATCGAGGAGCTGGGCAAACTGTTCCAGGGCGGCGGGTTCCTTAGCAAACTCTATGAGCCATTGGTGTCGGCATTTGGCCTGTTCATCCATGAAGATGGGGGCCGCCGTGTATTCGCTCACCTCGGCGCCTGTCTTCAGGCAGGCATAATGAAGTCCCTGCTCAGCATTGTCAACAATAAGCTCTTCGCCAAAAGCATTGATGAAACTCTTGGTACGGCCAGTGATGACAAACTTATAAGGATTGGTAGAGGTGAAACGCACCGTATCACCGAGGAGATAGCGCCAGAGACCGTTGGATGTGGAGATAATGATGGCATAGTTCTTGTCTTTCTCCACGCCCCATAGAGGAACGATATGGGGCGACTCACTCTCCCATTCGTCCATAGGCAGGAACTCGTAGAACACGCCATAGTCAATCATGAGCATCATGGAAGCATCGAGCGGGTCGTCCTGCAGTCCGAAGAAACCCTCACTGGCGTTATAGGTCTCCATATAATGCATATTGGGCGAGGTGATGAGCTGGGCGTACTGACTGCGATAGGGTGTGAAGGCTACTCCACCATGGAAGAAGACTTCGAGGTTGGGCCACACCTCTTCGAGATGCTGTTTGCCTGAGAGCTCCATGACACGTGTGAGTACAGAGAGCATCCACGAGGGCACACCACTGATATTTGTTATGTTCTTGTTGAGTGTCTCCCGGGCGATGCGCTCCCTCTTCACCTCAAAGTCGGAGATAAGTGCTGTCGATTTCTTAGGGACACGCACAAGATTGGCCAAAGGATTGATGTTCTCGATGAGAATGGCACTGAGGTCGCCCACCAGTGAGTGTGGGAGGTTATAATTGGGTGAATGACTTCCTCCCAGGATGAGTGCCCTACCGTCGAAAAGCCTGCTCTTGGGATGATTTCGCAGATAATAAGCCACAGCATCCTGTCCACCCCTATAGTGCGTATCCTTGAGACCGTCTTCGCTCACAGGAATAAACTTACTCTTGTCATTCGTTGTGCCCGACGACTTGGCATACCATTTCACTCGTCCCGGCCAAAGGATATCCTTTTCGCCATGTCTCATGCGGTCGATATCGTCCTTCAGCTCTTCATAGGTATTGACTGGCACATGCTTGACAAAATCATCATAATTGCGCATCTCTCCGAAAAGATGGTTTCTACCATATTCGGTAAAACGAGCCATGTGTAATAGACGACGGAGTGACTCACGTTGCAGTTGCTCTGCCTCATGATGGTATCGCTCCAGTTCACGTTGTCGGGCCACAAACAATTGGCCTATTATTTGAGTTAAACGCATTCTTTATCCTTTTAAAGTTGCAAAGTTAGACATTCTTTTGCAAAACGGCGGATTTTTAGTTTCAAAACACTACTATTTCACATTATTTTATATAATCCCAAATCGGCCATTAAACTATTATGCGCTAACAAACTTTGGAATCTGCCTTTCCGTTTTTCGGTTACAATGGAACCCCATTGCGCCCTCAAAACGTAGAGACATCTGTTCAAAAACAAGAGTTGTTATCATCATAACGTTAATGACCAATTTGGGATAATATGCTCATGGGGGAAGATGAAACTGATAAAAGGGTCATCTGTAACCATAAAAAAACACGAAAAGTGTCTTTTTGTGAAAAAAACAACAAAATTTATCGCATTTTGTTGCTCATGTCACACTTATTACTTACTTTTGCTAATCATATTGGCAAATACATAGTCAATGTATGCCAGTGGCAACGACAAACAAACATCAGTGACGAAATATAAATCAACAAATAACACAAAATGGAGAAGATAGACAATCTTGACCGTAAAATTTTAAGCATTCTTTCTCAGAATGCTCGTATTCCTTTTAAGGATGTAGCTGCAGAGTGTGGCGTATCACGTGCTGCTATTCATCAGCGTGTTCAACATCTCATTGATGGCAATGTGATTATGGGCAGTGGCTTTGATGTGAATCCTAAGAGTCTGGGCTATTCCACCTGCACCTATGTAGGTATCACACTTGAGCGCGGTAGCATGTACAAGGATGTGGTGGAGCGCCTGCAACATATCCCTGAGATCGTAGAATGTCATTTCACCACTGGTCCTTATACGATGATGGTAAAACTCTACGCTCGCGACAATGAGCAGCTCATGCACTTGCTCAATGGTCGCCTTCAGGACATCCCCGGCGTAGTGGCTACAGAGACCCTCATCTCACTGGAACAGAGCATTAAGCGCGAAATAACCGTAACGGTTGAACCTGCTGATAATGACTAAGAACATCCCAAAGTTTCTCTGGCAACTTAGACTCCGCAAGGGGGCGTTTCACCAGTTTCCTGCTGCTGACAGTCGTCCTGTCATCGGCATCACAGCCAATTTCTCTGAGGGCAACAGCTGCTTAAGCAAGGCCTATTATGAGTCGGTCATCCGCGCTGGTGGTACTCCTTTGCTCTTCCCTCCTACCTCAGACACGTCCACGCTCATCAACATGCTTGACAGGGTGGACGGTGTACTTTTCAGTGGGGGGGCTGATGTCAATCCGCTCTTCGCAGAGGAAGAGCCGCTTGTTGCGCTCCACGGCATCAATGCCGAGCGCGACCTGGCTGAGCTCTATCTTGCTCGCTTAGCCTATCACCGTCAGTTGCCCATGTTAGGCATCTGCCGAGGTATCCAACTGTTGGCTATGGCCCTGGATGGTAAGGTTGAGCAGGACCTCTATTCATCGCCCGCACCAGAGGGGGCACTCCCTCACATCAAACACAGTCAAGAGGCTGCGCGAAGTGAAGCTACCCATGGGGTAACTGTCAGCTCAGGTTCTATCCTCTCACAACTCTATGAATCCGACACGCTCTATGTCAACTCCTTCCATCACCAGGCAGTGAAGGATGTGGGAAAGCGATTCTGCGTGACGGCCATGGCTCCCGATGGGGTGATAGAGGCGATGGAGAGCAGCGAGATGAAACCTATCATGGGTGTACAGTGGCATCCGGAGTGTATGGAAGAGGGGGCACCTATCTTCCAGTGGTTAGTGGAGGAGGCGCGCCTGTTTAAGGAAGTTAGGAAAATTCACGACGACACACTCACGCTCGACACCCATTGCGACACGCCGATGTTCTTTCCTTCAAACATCAACTTTGCCCATCGCGATGAGCGCATCCTTGTCGATCTGCACAAGATGACAGAGGGACACTTGGATGCCACAATCATGGTGGCCTATCTCCCCCAACCCAAAGAAGGGGAGAGCTTCACCGAAAAAGTATTCTTCGATGTGAGCGGACCGAGGGCTTATGCTGACCTTATCTTCGACAAGATAGAGGAGATTGCTGCTGCCAATGCCGGTTATCTAAGCATTGCCCACACTCCCGACGAGCTCTATACAAATAAGATTGAGGGTAAGAAATCGATTATGCTGGGCATTGAGAACGGACTGGCTCTGGAGGGTGACATCAGGTTGCTGGAGCATTTCAAATCGAGAGGCGTGGTCTATATCACCCTTTGCCACAATGGAGACAATGACATCTGCGACAGTGCGCGCGGCAGCAACACCCACGGTGGGGTGAGTGCTTTTGGCGAACAGGTCATCAGAGAGATGAACAGACAGGGCATCATGGTAGATTTGAGTCATGCCTCAGAACAGAGTTTCTATGACGCGCTCTCTATCAGCAGCCATCCTATCGTATGTAGTCATAGCAGTGCCCGAGCCCTCTGCGACCATCCCCGCAATCTCACCGACGACCAAATGCGCGATCTGGCCCGTAAGGGAGGTGTTGCGCAGACAACGCTCTATCCAGGCTTCCTCTGTAAGTCGGGTGAAGCCTCTGTACTCGATGCCGTTGCACACCTGGAACATGCCATCGATGTGATGGGTATCGACCATGTGGGAATAGGTACGGATTTTGATGGCGACGGCGGCGTGAGGGGAATGGCTGATGCTTCAGAAGCACTCAACTTCACTCGTCATCTACTGAGGAAACGATTCTCTAAGGATGATCTGTGGAAGATATGGGGTGGCAACTTCTTAAGGGTGATGAAGATGGTGCAACAGTCGGTTGTGGTGCTCCTCGCCCTCCTGTTGTTCACCACGGGCTGTAAGGGCACCGCCCAAAGCAAGGAAGAAGAGGAGGCTTCTGCTTTCTCTGCCACCTTTGAAGCCGACAGTGCCTATGCCTTCTGCGCAGCGCAGTGTCAGTTTGGTCCGCGCACGATGAACAGCGAGGCACACGACCGCTGCGAGCGGTGGATAACATCCAAATTTCAACAGTATGGACTGACCACGCACCTTCAGCGAGCAACGCTCAAAGGGTATGACGGGACACCACTCAAAGCCTGCAATATCATCGCCAGTATCCGTCCGGAACAGAAGCGACGACTGTTGATATGTGCCCATTGGGACAGTCGCCCCTGGGCTGACAACGACCCCGACAGCACACACTGGCACACGCCGGTGATGGCCGCCAACGACGGAGCGAGCGGGGTGGCGGTGATGATTGAACTGGCACGTGTGCTGAAAGAGAAGAAGGACAGCATCAACATTGGTATCGACTTTATCTGCTTTGATGCCGAAGATTGGGGCACACCTCAATGGGCCACCGGATATGAGAGCGACAACACCTGGGCACTGGGCTCCACCTATTGGGCAGCGCATCCTCATCAGACCAACTACAGCGCTGAGTTTGGTATCCTGTTGGATATGGTGGGCGGACAAGGTGCCCGTTTCTATAAAGAGGGATTCTCCCTCCACTATGCATCCTCGGTGGTGGAACGGGTATGGACGGCGGCGGCAAAGAGTGGTTATGGCAGCTATTTCCCTCATGCAGAGGGCGGTACTATCAATGACGACCATGTGCCTCTCAATGAGATAGCCAAACTGCCTACCATTGATGTCATTCCCTATTATCCCGACTGCCAGCAGAGCAGTTTTGGACCTACATGGCACACCATCCACGACACCATGGAACATATTGACAGAAACACCCTGAAAGCCGTTGGACAGACACTGCTAACGCTGATAGCCTCATTTACAGCTGACCAGCCTCAACCATGAGCACCACACGCTCTGTGAGTCTGTCTGCACCATCCGGGTCATAGCCTTTGCGCAACGATGCTCCAAAGACGGAGGAGAATGCCTGCCAAAAGCCGGCACGGATAGGACCGAGAAAAGCTTTCACGATGTCATAAGTAGTGGAGTTGCACTCCCTATAGACGAGTTTGATAAGGAGCTTACCTTGCGAATAGGTAAGCTTCTTCATTCTTGGCTTATACTCCTCGAAAACACTCTTTTCAACCACTTTGAGATGCGCATCGCGCGACTTCTTATCGGGCAGTGTCTCAAGATATTCATAGGTCTCAAGAAGAATCTTGTTTACCTCCTTGGCAATGGGCAGCACCTTCTTCACGTTGCGCACCAAACGCATATAGTTGGCAGCCTGCTTCTCCGACTTAAACTCTATCTGGGGATAGACATATACATTGTCCATCTCCATATAGAGCAGACTGTCGCCCTCATGCAACACCTTACTCACCTTCACCGTTGGCACGAAGGCGGCATCGGTCTGTGCATCTGCACTTATAGGGGCAAGCACTGAGAGCAGAGCAATCAACAGCTTTTTCATCTACGCACAATAGTTGTTATTCCTACTTGGACTGAAAGGCCAGGGCATACATTCTTATCTGTTTCACCATGGCAAGAAGTCCATTGCTTCGTGTAGGACTGAGGTGGTCTTTCAGTCCGATACGCTCAATGAAATAGAGGTCGGCATTCAGCACATCCTCGGGTTTCTGATGGTTGAGCACCTTGATGAGCAGTGCGATGATACCCTTGACGATGAGTGCATCGCTCTCAGCCTGCAATTCCATCACCCCATCGTGACAGTCGGCCTGCAACCACACACGGCTCTGGCAGCCGTCGATTAGATTACTCTCCGTCTTATAACGTTCGTCTAAAGGAGGGAGCTCGTTACCCAGATCGATGAGCAGTTGATACTTGTCCATCCAATCATCGAAATCGGAGAACACTTCAATCACCTCATCTTGCAGTTCGTTGATGGTCATATTGTTAGATTCTTTATTGTTGGATAAATCCGATAATTACTGTTGCACCTCGGTTAAAACTATTCCACTTTTACCAGTTTGAAGAGTTTGTCGCTTGGTCTCACCTTGGCAGGCACAGCAATGCTCACCCTTGTTCCTTTCATTGCTTTCTGCACCGGACCATGGTCACCGTGGATCTCCGTAGGTGTGACATACATCACGCCCGTGGATGGTCCGGTGATGAGCATCTCGTCGCCAGGTTGAAATTCAGCTGCCTCACAGGCGAACTCTGCCACTCCGAGTTTTGAGAAATATTTGATGCCCTTGCCCACATACACCTTTCGCTGCGTGGCATTGGAGCCATATTGCGTGTTCCATTCACCGAGTCGCTGTCCCATGTAATAGCCATCCCAGAATCCACGGTTGAAGACGGTAGCGAGCTGTCGGTCCCACTCGTCTTTCTTCTCCTCGGTAAAGGTGCCGTCAAGCACACTGGCTATCGCTTCCTTGTAACATTTCACAACGGTATAGACATACTCTGGTCCACGTGCCCTACCCTCGATCTTCATCACCCTCACGCCAGCCTTGATGAGCTTATCCATGAAACGGATGGTTTTGAGATCCTTGGGACTCATGATGTATTTGTTGTCGATGCAGAGTTCCTCTCCCGTCTCATTGTCGGTCACGGTATAGGAGCGACGGCATACCTGCACACAACTTCCTCTGTTGGCCGACCTGTTGGCATTGTGCAGACTCATATAGCACTTGCCGCTCACGGCCATACACAGTGCACCATGACAGAACATCTCTATGCGCACAAGCTCACCCATCGGACCACAGATATGCTCATCTTCGATGGCCTGATGGATGGCGGCTACCTGTTCGAGATTAAGCTCACGTGCAAGCACCACGACATCGGCAAACTGTGCATAGAACTTCAGTGCTTCGATATTGGAGATGTTCAGTTGGGTACTGAGGTGCACCTCCTGTCCCTTCTTGTTGCAATAAGTCATCACAGCAATATCACTGGCTATCACCGCACTTATCCCGGCCTCTTTAGCAGCATCGATGATGGTGTGCATGGCTTCGATATCCTCACCATATATAATGGTGTTGACGGTGAGATAACTCTTCATACCATGGGCCTGACACTGCTGGGCTATCTCCCTCAGATCATCGATGGTGAAGGCATTGGCTGAGTGGGCACGCATATTCAGCTGTCCGATACCGAAATATACGGCATCCGCTCCAGCCTGAATGGCTGCAGCAAGCGATTCTCTCGACCCTACAGGGGCCATCACCTCAAAATTACTGATTGTTGTCGCTGTTTCTTTCATGGGCTTGTTGCTTGGTTTCATGCACTTTGAGGTGCAAAATTACTAAAATAAGGGGTGAAAATACGCATGAATCCAATTTTTTAGATTAAATTTGCACCATCAACACTGGTAGCAATACATTTGCACCATCTTTCATCATTTTTGAAAACATTATGAAAGTTCTTTTGGTTAACGGTAGTCCTCATAAAAACGGCTGCACACAGACTGCCCTCGAAGAAGTGGCAACCCAACTCAATCAGGAAGGAATAGAAACCGAGTTTTTCTGGCTTGGTGTGAAACCCATCATGGGTTGTGTCGGCTGCGGCCGCTGCTCAGCAAGCAAACGTTGCTGGTGTGAGAACGACCCAGTGAACGCTTTCCTTGAGAAAGTAAATACAACCGATGCCTTTGTCTTTGGCACACCTATTCACTTTGCCTCACCCAGCGGTGCCATCAAATCGTTTATGGACCGTGCTTTCTGTAGCAAGTTGGCGCTCTATGCCAACAAGCCGGCAGCAGCCATCGTAAGTTGCAGACGTGGTGGTGCACAGGGAGGATTTGAAGACCTCAACCGCTATTTCACCATTGCCAACATGCCCGTGGTCTCTTCGGAATACTGGAATGAGGTGCATGGCAACACAGCCGACGAAGTGAAGCAAGACATGGAAGGTATGCAGGTAATGCGTCAGTTAGGACGCAACATGGCCTGGCTGCTCCACTGTATCGAGGCTGGCAGGAAGGCTGGCATAGCACTCCCTGTCCACGAGGAGAAAATCAAGACCAACTTTATCCGCTGAATAACAGCATCAGCTATATGAAATGGACTGATGAATACTGGCCGCTCCTGCTGCAGATGTACCTACAGAAACCTGTTGGTATCAAACCGATGTACAGCCGCCCATTGGTAGCGCTGGCATTAGAGCTGCATATCCATCCCTCCGTTTTGTATAAGAAGCAATGTGAGTTGTCGGGCGTTCCCTCACCCTCTGTCAGTAGGATGTGGAAGAAATATGGTTCCAACCCCCGCAAACTCAACAGGGTGGTGCAGATGATACGCGACATGAAGGGCTTCTGTCATGAGGAGGAGTTTTATCGCGGTGTAGCGATGAACGAGACCTTTGAACAGATGTTTCAACCCATCAAGGACCATGAGCGCATCACACCCATCATGCTCATCCTGCTGCTCGACCTCTATTATCGTCTCACTCCTGCCACAATGGTAGCAGATACTCCGGAGGTGATGACACTGTCGAAAACGATGGGCATCAGAGTGGATGATGCCGTGGAGATACTCACGGCATTTCAATATTGCGACCCCTATCTCCATCGCGAGGGAGCAAAAGACAGCTGCCTCATGGAGGCTTGTAGAAAAGTGTGGGGTGAATATGGAAATATCGACCCCAATGAACTCATGGCACAGGCAGAACAGCTGCGCCACTATTTTGGATAGAACAGATATCATGAATAAAGAAGAAATGGAACAACGAGTGGCTCGGGCTGAGCAACTCTTTATGAAAGGCTTCAACTGTGCTCAATCAGTGGTGGGCGCCTATGCCGACCTCTTTGGTTACAGTGAGCAGCAGGCCTTGCAGCTGAGTGCAGGGTTTGGCGGCGGCATCGGACGCCTCAGACTCACCTGTGGCGCAGCGTGTGGCATGGTGGTGTTGGCCGGTATGCAATGTGGTAGCACCGAGGAGAACGACCGCGAAGGAAAATCAGAGAACTATCGCGTGGTGCAGACATTGCTCCAGCAGTTTCAGAATACTTTTGGCTCGATAACATGTGCCGACCTGCTCCAACTCAAGAAAGACACCCCGCTGAGCTATGTGGCGAGCGAGAGGACAGAAGAATACTATAAGCACAGGCCGTGTGTCAACCAGGTGGTGGCAGCAGCACGTATCTTCGGCGACTATCTCATGAAACATCACTCTACTGATTCTACCACTTCAAAGAAATAATCATGAAAAAACTATTCATCGAGACCTATGGTTGCCAAATGAACGTGGCAGACTCAGAGGTGGTGGCCTCTATCATGAAGATGGCTGATTATGAGCAGTGTGACAGCATCGATGAAGCCGATGCCGTGTTGCTCAACACCTGTTCGGTAAGGGACAACGCAGAACAGAAAATATATCACCGGCTGGAGACCCTCAACGCACTCCGTAACAAAAGGAACAGTTCGAAAAAGGCTGATGGCAGCGAGCGCCGACTTATCATCGGTGTACTGGGCTGCATGGCTGAACGAGTGAAGGAGGAGCTGCTTCAGCATCATCATGCCGACCTGGTAGCAGGTCCCGATGCTTATCTCTCACTCCCCGACCTTGTGGCTCAGGCAGAACTGGGACACAAAGCCATCAATACCGAACTGTCAACCACTGAGACTTATCGCGATGTGGTGCCTCAGCGCCTCCATGGCGCCAAAATAGGAGGATTCGTCAGTATCATGAGAGGATGCAACAATTTTTGTCACTACTGTATTGTGCCCTACACACGTGGTCGCGAACGCAGTCGTGACGTGGAGAGCATACTGCGTGAGGTGCGCGATTTGCGCGACCGAGGCTACAAGGAGGTGACACTCCTTGGACAGAATGTCAACAGTTATGCGGCCAAACAAAACTCTCCTGATGGCAAGGAAGAAATCATCAACTTCCCCATGCTTCTGCGTATGGTGGCTCATGAGGCCCCCCAGATGCGCCTGCGTTTCACTACGTCTCACCCCAAGGATATGAGCGATGAGACGCTGCGTGTCATCGCTGAAGAACCTAATGTATGTAAACATATCCATTTACCAGTACAGAGCGGAAGCAACCGTATTCTCCACCTGATGAACAGGAAATACACACGGGAGTGGTACCTGGAACGGGTGTCGGCTATCCGTCGCATCATTCCTGACTGTGCCATCACCACCGACATCTTCGTGGGCTACCACAGTGAGACAGAGGAGGATCATAAGCTCTCTCTCTCGCTGATGAGAGAGGTGGGCTACGACTCTGCCTTCATGTTCAAATACAGCGAGCGCCCTGGCACTTATGCCTCAAAACATCTGCCTGATGATGTTCCCGAGGAAGTGAAACTGCGCCGTCTGGAAGAGATGATACAACTGCAGACCGCCCTCTCAGCCGAAGCCAACAGGCGCGAAGTGGGCAAAGTGGTTGAGGTACTGACAGAGGGGTTCAGCAAGAGGTCGCGTGAACAGCTCTTCGGCCGTACTGAACAGAACAAGGTAGTGGTATTCAACAAGGGTAACCACCTAATCGGTGAAAGGGTGAACGTGCGCATCACCGAGAGTTCGAGCGCTACACTCAAGGGTGAAGTGGTATCGTGAGCACGTTGCCCTCCTCCACCCGCTGTACATCTTTCTTCTAAATGCAATACAAGAAATAAATATCCAAATTCATGCGAGAGTTTTTAATAGTGATGCGGCGCTTCATAACGCCCTATAAGAAATATTTGGTAATGACGGTGGTGTTTAATCTCCTGTCGGCCGTCATGAACATCTTCTCCTTTGCCACGCTCATCCCCATCCTACAGATATTGTTTCAGACGGGAGATACAGAACGAGCCACACAACTGCTCGACTGGGGGAGCGGCGATTTCAAAGACGTGCTGAGCAACAACACCAATTACTATGTACAGCACATCATCGACAGCTATGGAGCATCCACTACCCTGCTGCTCATCGGTCTGCTCCTGGCTTTCCTCACATTCATCAAGACAGGAATGTATTTTGCCGCTGCCGCTGCTATCATCCCCATGCGTTCCGGCATTGTGCGCGACATCCGGAACACCCTCTATACCAAAATCACCCGTCTGCCGCTCGGTTTCTTCTCTGAGGAGCGTAAAGGCGACCTTATCGCCCGCATGACAGGCGACGTCGCTGAGGTGGAGAACTCTATCATGTCATCGTTGGAGATGCTGTTCAAAAACCCTATACTCATCGTCTGCTATTTTGCTACCCTTATCTATATCAACTGGCAGCTCACCATCTTCACCTTGTGTGTAGTGCCACTGATGGGCTGGGTGATGGGCGTTGCAGGAAAGAAGCTCAAATCGCAGAGCTTGCAAGTACAGAGTCTGTGGAGTGATACCATGAGTCAGGTGGAAGAGACACTCGGTGGCTTGCGTATCATCAAGGCTTTCTGTGCAGAAGACAAGATGAACCGTCGCTTTAGGAATGTAAACAACGAACTGAGAGACAGTATTATCCGTGTGGGTATGCGCCAGTCGCTCGCCCACCCTATGAGTGAGTTCCTCGGCACCGTGCTCATCGTCATCGTCCTATGGTTTGGTGGATGGCTGGTGCTCAACAACATGACGCTCACCGGACCTACCTTCATCTATTATCTTGTCATCCTCTACAGCATCATCAACCCATTGAAAGACCTCACCAAGGCGGGCTATAATATTCCTAAGGGACTGGCATCAATGGAGCGTATTGATAAGATTCTCAAGGCAGAAAACCCCATCCGCGAAGAGGCTACCCCCACGCCCATCCACGACTTCAAAGATAAGATAGAGTTTCGCAATGTCTCATTCAAATACGACCAGCACTGGGTGCTGCGTAACATTAACCTCACCATAGAGAAGGGCAAGACCATCGCCCTGGTAGGTCAGAGCGGCGGAGGCAAATCGACACTCGTTGACCTCATCCCACGTTACTATGATGTGCAAGAGGGAGAGGTACTTATTGATGGGGTAAACATCAAGCAACTGGGCATCCATGACCTGCGTCAGCTCATCGGCAACGTCAACCAGGAGGCCATCCTCTTCAACGATACGTTCCGTGCCAACATCTCCTTTGGTGTAGAACAAGCCACCCAGCAACAGATTGATGAGGCGGCAAAGATTGCCAATGCCTACGACTTTATCACCGCTTCGGAACAGGGATTCGACACCTGCATTGGAGACCGAGGTAGCCGACTCTCAGGAGGACAGCGCCAGCGCGTGAGTATAGCCCGAGCTATCCTGAAGAACCCTCCTATCCTCATCCTTGACGAAGCAACATCGGCACTCGATACGGAGAGTGAACGACTGGTACAGGATGCCTTGGAGCGACTGATGAAAACTCGCACAACAGTGGCCATCGCCCACCGCCTCTCTACCATCAAGAGTGCAGACATGATCTATGTACTTCACGAAGGACAGATTGTGGAACAGGGCACTCACGACGAGTTGCTCGCCATGAATGGCTATTATAAGAAACTCAATGACATGCAGACGTTATAAAGTATCGAATATTCTTTTTATCATTTCCTAATCAATAAAAAATGAAGAAAACTATCATTCTATTCTTCGTGGCTATAGCCATGATCTCATGTAACACTTCAAAACAAGCCGTTACTGCGGAGATGCTCAATGGTGAGTGGAAAATCATCAGCGTGAACGGACAGACAGTGAAAACCAATGAGAACCAGACCGCTCCATTCCTCAACATCGACATGCAGAAGAACAGGGTATCGGGTTCAACAGGATGCAATAGGTTGACAGGTGGCGTGAACGTTGACCTCGACAAGTCTTCCTTCTCCTTCGACGACAAGATGGCTTCCACCCGTATGATGTGTCCTGATATGACCGTTGAGCAGAGTGTACTGGAAGCAATGCAGCAGGTGCAATCCTTCAATATCAACAAGAAGGGACTGCTCATGCTTACCGACAATGAGGGCAAAGTGAAGATGACGCTCTCTAAATAACCACTTAGCAAGAAAAAGGAAGAACCCTATGTTGCCTCGTCAGCAGGTGACGTAGGGTTCTCTCTATAAGGCAGCCAGCATGTCCCACACGGCAACGATGTGACATATGCTACCTGCCAAAACAAAGAAATGGAACACTGAGTGCATAAACCGCTTCTTGTTAAGCGAATAGAACACTGCTCCTGTGATATAACACACTCCCTCGGCAATAATCCATATCACAGCCGCAGGACTGACAGCATTGAGAAGCGGTTTGAAGGCTATCAGTACAGAGAGCCCCATTCCTATGAAACAGAGCGTTTCGATATTGCTGTGCTCCTTAAGACGACAGAAACTCACTATCGTCCCAGCAATAGCCGAGAGCCACACAAAGATAAACAGGCTCCATCCCCAGTAACCCTGCTCTCTGAGTGCCACTAAGGTGATGGGCGAATAGGCTCCGGCGATACACCAATAGATGGCGGCATGGTCCCACTTACGCAAACGCTCCTTCCATTTGCTTTTCCGCGGCATCGCATGATAGATGGTAGAGGCTGTATAGGAAGAGCATAGACCAAAGAGATAAAGCGCCACTCCAAGACGTGCCCAGCCGTTGCCTGACTTATAACACATCACAAGGAAGATGATACCTATAACAACAGCCATCACCACTCCGGCACCATGCGACCATGCATTCCATAACTCCTCTTTCTTAGTATATTTTATTGCCATCTCAATACCTTATTTTGTGCAAAATTAGACAAAAACTACGATATTCCTTGCTATTGATAAAAGATTATTGTTTCCTTAGAAAATGGGGAGGGTGCGATAACCAAGGGATAAAACCTAAATAATCTTAAAATTCACAAGAAAAAGTAGGTCACTCCAAGTATCTATCAAAAGAATCTTTAACTTTGCTGCACAATCTATTATGAAAGTTAGGAAATTTTATATATGAGTGGATTCTTTAGCATAATACAGTTTTCCATGGGATGCCTCTTATGGGGTATCTTGATTGCT
This sequence comes from Prevotella sp., assembly GCA_018385335.1. Lineage (GTDB taxonomy): Bacteria > Bacteroidota > Bacteroidia > Bacteroidales > Bacteroidaceae > Prevotella. The sequence continues at coordinate 33,306 of JAHAZN010000044.1, read as the reverse complement.
CTCATCTGTATGGTCCTGTTTTATCTCGCCATCAAGGGGTGGTGGAAAAACGCCGAGTTTACTGTCACCACCTATATCACAGGTGCTGTCTTGTTTATCCTGCTCTCTTTCCAGTGTATCCTCATCAGTGGCGGAATAAAGATTCTCCATATCACTGATGACATCCAGTTGGAAACAGAACGCATTGTCAACAGTGCCTTCCTGCCCGGTACAGACCTTACCATGGCCAACTGCGATGATGTGGTGAAACAGTTGGTGACTGATTATCCGGTGTTGGGAGAATATTTTGATACGGGCTATTTTCAAGGTTATACCGTGGAGACACTGCCCGCAGCCATGGCCGACGTAGTACGCGAATATATTCACAGCTTTATCATACGTCGCCTGCTCTGGTGTTTGGCATTTGTGATAGTAGGAGCAGTGATAGCGTGCTTAACCATCAAGAAGGAAAATGCGTTGGGAAGAAGCCGGTCGGTATCGCCAATAGGCAACCGCGCTGACAGACAGCGTATCTCACGTAACACGAGGAGGATTAGAAGATAGAACGAATCTTCGAGGAGAAAAAGTCTGTACAAACGATTATCTAATTTAAAAACAATCTATATGGCAACAACAATGTTTAGCAATGGCAATCACATTTTGGTGGGATTGGGAGGTACGGGAGGAAAGATTCTCCGTGCGTTCAAAATGCGTATGTTTGAGGAGTTCCCGACGGCAGAGGAGCGTAGCAAACTGCCAGTAGCACTCCTATATGTCGATTCTACTGACGAGATGATGCCCAAAGATGGACGTCCACGCCCCGACTTCCGCGTGATGGGACAGGACGCTTCATTCACCAACAACGAGTTTCTGAATATCAAAGCCGTTGATGTTGAGCATATCCTGAATCACATCGACAACTACCCTTCAGTGAAGGGAATCATCAGCAACGTTTCAGCTGTGAAGCAGGCCATCGGCTCCCTGGGTCAGGCAGCAGGACAGAAGAGAAGGGCAGGCCGACTGCTCTTTGCCGCCAACGCTGTGGGTTATGTCAACACGCTGCGCGATGCCTACGGACGCTGTGAACATATCTCTGGCGACAGCAACCGACTCTATATCCACATCTTTGCCGGTCTTTGCGGTGGAACAGGTTCAGGCTCTATCATCGACGTGGTGGTGCAGACACGCAAAACCTACCCCGATGCAAAGATTTCTGTCTATGCCATGATTCCTGAGATGAACCTCCCGAAGAGCGACATGGACCAGGGACGTTACTATCAGAACGGTTACGCAGCTCTCAACGAGCTCAACGCCCTGCAGGTGGGCAGATGGAACCCACAGGACGTGACAGGCATAGGGGAAGCACATGTATATAACGACAGGGTAAAGGGAGTGGCTGACGGTCTCACCCTCTACAGCAACGTGAATGAAAACGGACTGACCATCAATTCACTCTCTGAACTGCCTAAGGTGGTGAGCGACTATGTGTTTGCACGTATCTTCTTCGTCAACGAAGAGGATGCTGTCAACAGCGATATCATCCGTGCATACAACTTCGAGAACATGGACGATTTCGCCCTCGAATATGACGAGACAGAGAATGCCGGAAGCGACGGACGTATCCCCGTGGCACGCACCAAGAAGGTCAACTCCTTTGGTATCAAGCGCGTCATCTATCCCGAACTGAGAGTACTTAAACACATCACCTATACCGTGGGTGAGAGCGTGCTCTATCAGTTTAAATACAACAACTTCCGCGAGAATCAGGGCTATGTGAATGAGGAGCGCAACAAGGACTATCGCAAGGAGTATCTCAACAAAGAGAACATCATCAAATGGATGCTCGATGAGAATCACCTCACGCTCAACCAGAAGATATTGGAGTCGGATGCCGACTATCCATCCTTCAACGACTACTGGCATGACAAGGCGATGGCTTATGCCGAAGAAGCCAAGAAAGCCAGCTGTCCTCTTAACGAACTCGACAACATCATGGCTGAGTTCTATGACAACCATTTCCGCGAGGAGGGTGTGATAAAGTTCTTTGAAGGAAAGGAGCGTGTACTCCCAGAACTGGCAAGAGAGATAAGGCACAACATCGAGAAGGAGCTCTTCGACAAATGGAAGATTGGTGATGTCTCTATCGTTGAACTACAGAAGGTATCGAAACTGTTGTTGGAGCGAATGGCTGAGATTCGCAAAGAACTGGCTGGACGCGCCAAGGAAGAGAAAGATAACTATGAGGCTTGCGACCAGGACTGCAAGGACAACGTGACAGAATGGAGCCAGCTCGGTCTGCTTCAACGTATGGTCAATGTGGGTGCACGCCGCTATGCCGAGCATCAGACACTGCTCACCGACTATTACACATTGAAGACCATGCGCGTGGCCCTCGATTTCGCTCAGAAGCTGGCAGGCAAGGTATTCGTTGAACTCGGAAAGATGGATGCTGACATCTCGGCTTTCGGACAGAAGATCAATGATGCCATCGATGAGACAGAGCGCCTGGTAACAGCTCAGCGCAAGGTGAACAAGGGCCTGGAAGATATGAAGGGCGCTATCATCGAGGTGAGCGAAGAGGAGGCTATGGCACAGTTTGAAATCGACGTTAAGGTGGACAAAATTGAGATGCCTAACATCGCACGACAGTTGCGTGAGAGTATCCTGCCCATAGGCGATTTCATCAACTTCGGTCGATTGGCTGCAGAACTTAATATCGATGATATCACTGATGCCTTTGACATGAAACTCTCGGAGATTGTCAAGGCTAAGCACAGCGAGAAAGCAGAGAGCGACCACAAGGTACTGGGTCTGAATATCCTTACTCAGCTCCAGCAGAAACTCAAGACAGAGGACGACATCAAGGCCTTTGCTTCTAAGATCGTGCAGCAGAGTGGTGTTTATCTCAAGCTCAACAACGACCAGATACAGTTGCATCTGCGTAACAATGAGGGTAACCTCAGTCCTACCAACCCAGCAAGTATCAACAAGAAAGCTATCCTTGTCTCTATCCCATCACCTGATGAAAACGAGAGCTTAGGTAAGTTTGCAGATAAGTTGGAGGCAGCCTTCAAGAACTCTTTCAACCAGAGCACATCACGTACCACTATCACTGTGAATCGCAAGAGTCCACGTAAGGATGAACTCTCCATCATCACGCTTAGCTACTGCTTCCCCATACGCGCTATCGACTGGATGGGTCCGTATAAGGAGCGTTATGAGCGATTCCTGCATACAGGCAATCCTGCCACCGACGCAGGAAATGCTATCCTGCTTCATAGTGAGGGAGATGGCAGTCAGTTACCCTCACTCTTCGTTGTTGAGGGCGCCGAGGCCATCGCTGCAGAGAAGGCTCGCCAGGCAATGGCACAGCAGCAGCCTGCCGCATCAATGCCAACAAGTGGTCCGCAGATGCCACCCGCTGGTCCGCAGATGCCACCCGCAGTAGGAGGACCAGGTATGCCTCCACCACCACAGGCCGAACCAGAGATCAGTGTCTATCTCTCTGTGGCAGGACAGCAGTATGGTCCGTTCAATCGTGAGCTATGCAAACAGATGGTCATCAACAAGCAGCTCACACCACAGTCGATGGTATGGATGGAAGGAATGGCGGCATGGGCACCAGCCTCACAGGTACCCGCCCTGCAGTCGCTCTTCGCCCCTGCTGTACCTCCAGTACCACAGGCAGGCCCACAGATGCCTCCTACAATGCCTCCTACAATGCCTCCTACAATGTAACAGGCAAGCTAAGGATGGAATACATTAGACAATTATTCTATTAACAGATAGGGTGGACTCGTCATGAGTCCACCTTACAAGCAAAAAGACAATAATCATACAAAATGGCAACATCAAAATCATCGGAACGTCTGCGTTACAGATATGGTATCTGTCTCAACGATGGATGTTCAAAATGCAAAGCGAAAGAAGTGCAGGAGATACCTGCCCGTAAGGAATTTGTTTGTGCAGAGTGTGGCAAGGCACTCCGCGAATGTCCTCCTCCAAAGACATGGATGCAGAAAAATGGTAAGTTTGTCTATGGTGGTATCGGTGCATTGGTAGTGGCCGGTGGCATCATCGCAGCACTCACCATGGGTGGTGGAGAGAAAGAGGTAGCAGAGTCCAAAGCACCTGTGGAAACTACTGACACGCTCAAGAAGGACACTGCTAAGGTGGCTGTACCTGAGCAGAAGGAAGAAGCTAAGAAGGAAGAAGCTAAGCCTGAAAAGCCTCAGGAGCCTGTTAAGACAACACCAGCACCTGCAGCACCACAGAATGGTTATGGTACGGTGAACCTTGGCTATGGTAAATACACTGGCGATCTTAAGAATGGTAAGCCTCATGGACATGGAACAATCACCTATACCCGCTCACAGAAGATTGTAGCCTCTAAGGATTTCGTTGCCAACCCTGGCGACAAGTTCGAGGGCGACTTCCGCGATGGACGTGTATCCGGTGGTATGGGATACTGGTACCATGACGGTGAAGTAACAGGAGTTAAACCATGAGAATACAAGTAACCCTTATCAGCATAATGGTGACAGCATCTCTGTATGCTGTCACCACCTTCCACACCCTGCGCCTTCAGCAGATAGCGCATACGGTAGGACTAACTATCACGTTGTCGGCTAATCAAGACACCATTCTCACACATCATGCACGCCAATATCATGTGTGCACCAATGACCTGGGAGACGTTAGTCATATCGGTTATCCTCTCTTTGCACAGCCTATCATAGAAGCTTGTGGACAGGCTGACGCATGTCGTTTTGTGGAGCGATACTTACTGGAACTCGACCTTAAGCTCGATGGAAAATCAGCGACGGAGAAGATGGATGTGGATCGTGTAGTGATGACTAAGGGTGGATACAATCAACTGAAGACTATTACACCCGAAGTTCCCTTCGGTATAGAAATTATCAAAAGAAGAATGTTCAGACTCACCTGGACAAAGCCTGGACAGAAATTACAACTCACCTTTCCTGCCGATTGTCAGCTGCTCAAGGGCGCCAATGCAGTGGAACTGGAGAATAATCTCGTGCGCGACCTGAAGCGTATGCCCCTGATGACAGAAGACATCATACCCATGTGGGAAGGTGCGAAATACTCAAAGAGCGAGAATATGCTCATTATTGAGGGAGGACGCTTCCTCAGCGACGCCATCAGGGGAGATATCTATCTCGTGAAGCGCGGCGAGACGCCTCAACTTTTCTGCAGTGAGAAAAACATCTCACGCACAGTGAGCAATATCATGCTCACAGGCCAGTATAAAAATCCACTGACCACACAGCTCACTATTGATCGTTATGGCTATCAGACAGAGGAGCTGACAACCACCATACAGCAACTCATCTCTCTCTTCCAGAATGAGGGCTGCCAACTCTATTTCGGAATCAAGCAAACAGGAAACGACCGACTCACTGGAACACTCTTTACCCTCAATGAGAAACTGGCTTATAGCCACGTGATGAGTATCGATTTCCCCACAGCTATCATCAAGGGAGAAAACCTGCCTATTAAGGCTCGCCTCTATGCGTATATCCCCTTACAGAATGTGACTGAGAAATTTTTCACCAACGATATCAACAACAAGTAATTATGAGAACAATCAAACTTGCATGTTTCGTAGCTGCTTTGATGATTTCAGCAGTAGCCTTTGCACAGAATAGTGAAGAGGCTAAGAAAACCATCAACTCAATTAAGAAGAATAGTCAGTATATCTATGCTGAAGCAACAGCAGCCACCCAACAGGATGCCAAAGACTTAGCAGAGGAAATCCTCTATGAGGAGATCAACAGTTATGTGGCTTCAAAGAAGAAGATGCGTATCAACCCGAAGATTGTCATTAATAACCGCAAGGAACTTGTTTCATCTCTCGCTCTCCCCCGTGGCAATATGTTCCGCAGTTTCATCTATGTGAAGAAGAGTGATGTGCTGGCAGTGGAGAACTCGGAAATGATTGGCAACAAGACATCCAATGGTGAGACAGCAGCAGCGACCACCACACCCGTTGTTTCGACAGTGACACCCGTCTATGCCGACGAGGTGAAACAGGTGATGGCCTGCTCTACCTTCGACGAGGTGAAAAACCTCATGACTAAATTAAAGAGCGAAGGTAAGATTCGTCATTTCGGTGGATATGCCTCACTGGAAGACCCCGACCCCTACTATCTGGCTATCTATAACCGACAGTATCAGATAGTGGCAGTACTGACACCTGGTCCTAACCGCACCAATACCAAGACGGGAGAAGAGGATAAGGTGACCAACTACAAAGGATGTGGTGCCGTTGGATTTGTTTTGAAATGATAATAATTATAAGAAGACAGAATAAGATGAAAAAGAATTTTCTTTTAACCTTAGTCATGATGATCAGTGGGCTCTTCATCAACCTCGCTGAAACGAAAGCTGTAGAGGTAACACTGACCGTTGACGAGAGTGCCGAACGCCCGGCAGCACTCGATATCGCAGCTCGCAACCTTAGCGAGGTGCTTACAGAAATCAACAGAGCTCAGAAGTCGAAGGAAATAGTCTCCGTGAAAAACCTTAAGATGGATGACTTCACAAAAAAGTCGCTGGCACGCCTATGGGCTGTCACACCTTTCTACTGCGACGACGAGGAAGTGGTGGAACGTTGCTGGGTGTTCAAGGATGGCTCGATGATGGTGAGCAACATCCCTCTCATCATCACCCCCGAAGGTGAGAGCTTCGGTATGGGTAACTACCAGGAGGCTGTGGTTGAGTTTGACCGCAATGGCAACCTCACCGACTTCCGTTTTGCTCTTGATGCACAGATGGGCGAGAGCATGAAACGCTGTGGCTCTGTAGTGGAGAAAGAGAAACAGATGGTCATCCTCCAGTATGTGGAGCGTTTCCGCACTGCCTACAACATGAAAGACATCAATACCATAGAACAGATGTTCAGCGATGATGCACTTATTATCACAGGAAACGTGGTGCAGAAACGAGAGATGGGCGACAGCCAGAAGGCTACCTTCAAAGTAGAATATACCAAACAGAACAAACAGCAGTATATCGCCAATCTCCGTAGGGCATTCCTCCGTAACAAATGGATTGATGTGAAGTTTAGCGAGATAGGTGCCAACGATGCCGCCGGTGGATGTGCCGGTATCACACGTTCCAAGATTGACCCCACCAAATATGGTGTGCGTATGAAACAATCATGGAAATCAAGCAACTACAGCGACGAGGGTTACCTGTTCCTCCTGTGGGAATTCCCTGAAGATGGTAGCAGTCCTATCATCCACGTACGTACATGGCAACCTGAGATGGTGAATGGTCAGGAGCAACAGCCTGATGACAACATCTCCACGCTGGGTGGCTTCGACCTTTAACAGAAGGAATCAATAGAACTTAACAACAGGTGATTATGAAAAGGCTCTTAGTAGGATGGATTGTCCTCAATATGATGATGATAGTAGCACCATTGGGAATGATGGCGCAGTCGAGTTTCATGTCATATAGCGAGAATAAGGAGGAAGGGTGTATCGAAGACCTTGATGGGGCAGGAGGTGTACGTATCCTCTCGAAAAGGAGTGACCTTGTGGTGACAGTCAACAATGCTCCATCGGCAAAGATAACGCCTAAAGGAAAGCGTGCTGACGGATATTATGTCTATGACGTAGTCGTCAACCGCAGCGATACTAAGACTCCAAAGATAGAGATCAACAAACGTGGAGACATTGATAAGATCGACTTCGTGGTGAATACCAAAGCAGACTTCTTCCTGGCATTTGTGGTGAACGAGGTGGAGAAACCTATTAGATGCGAGGACCAGACGAAGGCTAACGATGTGATTACCAATGCCAAACTGGCAGAGTTGGAAATCAATTCACCTATCGAAGACCTGCAGATAGACTGTCCTAAGGAGCTGGGAGCCACCATCACCTCTTCTAAGAAAAGCACGGATAAGAGCATCACTATCACTACCATCACCTTCCCCGTGGAACAGATTGTCTCAACAAAAAAGCGACTGTCCACACTGCAGGCGGAACTCAATGCCATCGATGAGCGCATCAAACAGGAGTTTGAGAAACCTAAGATGACAGACAAACAGCGTGATGAACTGTCGGTAAGCCGCGATGAGAAATATGCTGAGCTGGAGAAAACAGAAGAGCTCTTTGCCCGCATCACACACATCGACCTCTTTGCTAAGGGTACCAATAGACTCACTATCGACATCAGTGAGGCTGCCCCAAGAAAGAAATTCTGCTGGGGAGTATTGTTGCGTACAGTGGTGGTGAAGGAGCATGTCACCGACTTCAACGCTAAGTTCAGCGAGGGAGCCCGCCTCTTCAGTCTCCGCGAATATGATAATGCACGTCGCAACTTCATAGCAGCCAAGAACGCCAAAGATGCTCCTGGCGACCTTCTTCCCTCTGTGATGAGGAACATTGCCGACTGCGATACCTGTATCCTTTACGACCGCCTGTCGAGAGGTGCACTCACAAGGATGAAGGAAATGAGACAAGCAGGCAGTGGAAACCAAAAGGAGGTGGTGCGTTATGCCTCTGCTGCCTCTGAGTTCCTCTCTGTGCTCAACAAGTATAACCCCTGCGACTTCTATACCGAGCGTATTGAGAAACTCGACAAGATGGTGGAAGAGATGCCACTCGATGTGAAGTTCACTATCACCCAGTGGGTGCAGAGCGTTGCAGGCTATGCTGAAGGCGGTCGTCTCGCCCGCGTGGAAATATGGGCTGACAGCGGCAAGAAGATGCCCTCCTATAAGGAGTTTCAGACGGATAAGAAGTTTAAGCAGATGATAGGCAACGATGCCCGCTACAAACTTCTCGGCGAGAGCAACAATCAGGGAGAGATAGAGGTGCACCTCAACCGCAAGGCGCTGCCCAATGGACTCTTCTTCCGCCCCGTGGGGTATGGCAACCGCATTGCTATCAAATACATGGACGTAAAAGAGATTATGCGTCAGTCAGAAGGTGACTACATGAAGCGACAGTTCCGCCTCAAGATGTATGTTGACAAGAAATAGGGTAACAATATCTAATGAAATATGAATTATTCAGTGAAACACGAAACAAAGAATATTAAATATTATCTCCTCCTGCTGTTCCTCCTCGTAGGACAATCGCTGTGGGCAAAACAGACTATTGCGCCAAAATTGTCATTGGGCATGATACCTCAACAACAGAAAGATACTGTGGAGGCTGTGAAAACCGACAGTGTGAAAACCGACAGTGCGAAAAAGCAAAAACCCAAGAAAGCCTTTGGCTTCTCGTTCACACCTATCTCCAAGTCAAAAGCTGCTGAGGTAGGGCTGACTGCCAATGGAGCGAAGACAGGCAACGCTGATACGACGAAGGCGGCTAAGGACATTAAATGGAATGATATCCCCGTATATACCGCTCAGAAGGTCTTGGTGACCGACGAAGCAGGTAATCCCGTTCTCAATGAAGACGGCACACAACAGTATCGTGTGTTCCTTGTTGACCAGTTTGGCAACAAACGAAGCAAGGAGGCTGTGAAGGCTCAGCAGGCCAAACTCAACAAGGCTATTGGCAACATCCTCCTCAGCACCGGTGTAGGTGCCGGTGTAGGTGCTGCTGCAGGTAGAACGATAGGTAAGGAACTGGGCTCTAAAACAGCAGGAACAATCCTCGGTGCCTTGGCTGGAGCCGTCGTTGGAATCACATCGAGCAAGAGCGATATAGAAATGGCGAAGAAGCAGAGAGAGTCGCTCAAACAGCAGAAAGCGCTGTTAGAAGCCTATGCTAAGACCTTCTCCGATGAGGGTAAACCCGTGGATGCAAAGGTTGACCTCTCACAGGTGGAAGGACTCGACCTCAAGGAGGACAACACACTCACTATGGCTGCTGCCGACATTAAGAAAGAGTTGGAGAGCAGCGACTTCTCCACCACCGACGATAGTGCTTTCGACTTCTAAACAATGAGCTACAGAAAACTTCGTACGATAGAAATGAAGCGCTTGTCGTTGGAGGAGTTCCAGCAAGCCGACAAGCTGCCACTCATTGTTGTTCTCGACGATGTCAGATCGATGTATAATGTAGGGAGTATCTTCCGCACGGCAGATGCCTTCCGCCTTGAGGCTGTCTATCTCTGCGGCATCAGTGCCACACCGCCAAGTGTGGAGATACACAAGACTGCCCTAGGTGCCGAAGATAGCGTGAGATGGCGCTATTTCAAGACCGCCATCGAGGCTGTGGAAGAGTTGAAGAAGGAAGGTTATGCGGTCTATGCTATAGAACAAGCTAATGGCAGTACGACCTTAATGGATATGAAACCACAGGCGGACTGCCATTATGCTATCGTATTAGGAAATGAAGTAAAGGGAGTGCATCAGGAAGTGATTGACAGATGCACAGGATGCATAGAGATTCCCCAGTATGGCACCAAACACTCAATGAACGTGTCGGTCACTGCGGGTATCGTCATGCACCACTTTATTAGTCTTCTACCTCACTAAAGTCATCTTTTCCAACACCGCAGAGGGGGCACACCCAATCCTCTGGAATGTCCTCGAAGACTGTACCTGGAGCGATGCCACTATCTGGATCGCCCTTCTCTGGGTCATATATATAACCGCAGATGTCGCAAACATACTTTTTCATTGTCAAATTGTTTTTAGGTGAATATTAGTTAATACGTTCTCATTTCTCTTCTGTCTGCATGGACGACTGCCTGCTGTCGGCCATCGCCTTTTTCTTCAGCTGAATGATGTGTTCTATTCTGCTTACTATCTGTTCGGGAGGAATATTCTTCATACATGCGAAATCGCCTCTCTCACATGGCTTGTTGCCATAGATACTGCATGGACGGCATGGTAAGTCAATCTGCACTACATTGGTCTCACTCTGGTTCCATCCCAAAAAACCGGCATAGGGATGCGTGGCCCCCCATACACTTACCACTGGTGTCGCCGTCAGCGAAGCCAGGTGCATATTGGCAGAATCCATGGAGACCATGAGATCGAGATGACTCATTAAGATGAGTTCCTGCTGCATGGACTCGAGGTGATTGCTCACATTGACGCAGGCAGGCACACTGCCACACCACTCCTCAAACACTGCAGTCTCCTCGTCTCCTTTTCCGAAAAGAAAGAGGCGGCAATGGGGATATTTCTCCACTGTCTGATCAATCACCTGCTTCATCAGACGCGTAGGATAAACCTTGCCGTTGTGAGCAGCAAAAGGAGCAATACCTATCCATTGTTCATACGACTTCTTAGGTCCGATGATCTTGGGGAGAAAGTTGAGGTTACCTCCCTCTTTAGGGAAGAGTGAAGTGAAATCGACAGTGACAGGATAACCCAATGCGGCGAAGACATCAGCATAATTCTGGAAGGAGGTAGGCTGCTGCACCATCACCTTATGATTGAAACTGGTGAGCGCCTTCTTCCCATCTCTATGCTTGTCGATGTGTGCCACCTTATATCGGTCTAACTGAAATCTCAGTCGGAGATATTGAGACCTTAGCACATCATGAAGGTCAGCAACAGCCGTAAACTTTTTAGCCTCTAACCTACGGTAAAGCGAATTCAACCCTCTCACACCACGATATTCTTTCTTTAGATCGGCCTCCATAAAGTACACATTGGGGGCAAGATCCTCGAAGAACGTGCGCGCATATCCCCTGCTGAGCACGGTGATGCGCAGATGAGGATAGGCTTTGGCTAACGAATAGACTACGGGGACAACCATTGCCACATCGCCCATCGCCGAGAATCTGATGACAAGAAGGTGCTCCTTTTTCATTCTTCGCTCTTATAGAGAATAGGGTTGGTAGAAGGGTCGTTATACATCTTCATCTGTCGATAAACCTTCATATATTTCTTTCCGGCTTGGATATCATCGAGCAGCTGATTGATCGCTGTTGAGAGATCTACCTGTTGCTCCAGGAGCACAGCGAGTTTGGCACCACAACGCTCTTTGTGTTCTTCGGTAGCATCGTCGCGCTCCACCTGTTCTCTCATGTGATAAATCTTGAGTGCAAGGATAGAGAGACGGTCAATGGCCCATGCCGGGCTCTCAGTGTTGATCTGTGCGTCAGGAAGGGGACTAACCTCACTGTACAACTGTCGGAAATAGGCATCTATCTCCTCCACCAAGTCGGTACGGTCCTGATTGCTGCGGTCGATGCGACGCTTGAGAAGCAATGCCTCCTCAGGATTGATATGAGGGTCGCGGATGATATCCTCATAATGCCACTGCACCGTGTCAATCCAGCATTTCAGATAAAGACTATATTCGATAGTACCCCTTTCATAAGGATTCTGTATCTTACTGTCAACATCATCCGTCAGATGATAATCTCTTATCACCTGATTGAATATGTGGTTACAGCGTTCTGTGAATGATTGTTCCATGTATATCATTTATTATATTTCTGATTTGCAAATCTAATCATTCTTTTTCAAATATCCAACGATTTACTTAGTTTTTGGAACCTATTCCTATTATTTTACCCACAAAATGTGTACTTTTGCGTTCGAATATGAAAATTATCGTTGATAATAAGATTCCATATATCCAGTCGAGCCTATCACTGCTGGATGCCGAGACAGTATATCTCGATGGTAGCGCCATCTCTTCTGATGATGTGCGCGATGCCGATGTGCTCATCATCCGCACCCGCACACGGTGCAATGCCCAGCTGCTTGAAGGAAGCAGGGTGAAACTCATCCTTACAGCCACCATAGGCTACGACCATCTTGATACCGACTATCTCCATCGGGCGGGCATCCGCTGGTACAACTGTCCAGGATGCAATGCTTCTTCGGTAGCCCAGTATATAGAATGTACCCTGCTGAACATGTCGCACGACTTTTGCCTCTCACTCTCCGAGATGACCATCGGCATAGTGGGTTGCGGTCATGTGGGCAGCAGAGTGGCTGACGTTGCTCGCCGCTATGGGATGAATGTGCTGATATGCGATCCCCTTCTCAACCATCCTGATTTCGTCCCACTCTCAACATTAGAACGTGATGCCGACATCATCACCTTCCACGTCCCGCTCACCCATGAAGGCCTCCACGCCACCTATCATCTTGCAGACAGCAGTTTCTTCGATCATCTCCAGCGCTGTCCCTTCATCATCAACACCAGCCGTGGAGCCGTTGTCGATAATACCTCTCTCCTACACGCACTCGACGGGGGCAAAGTGAGACAGGCCATCATTGACACTTGGGAGAATGAACCGCGTATCAGTCTTCCTCTGTTAAATAAGGTATATATCGGCACCCCGCATATTGCAGGCTATTCGGCTGATGGGAAAGTGAATGCTGACAATATGGTGCTCTCACAACTGTGTGCGTTCTACCATCTTCCATCCCTACCCCCCATCTACCCACCCTCTCTTCCTTCTCCCGTTGCTGACGAATCTAATCCTCTCTGTTTCTACAATCCACTGACAGACAGTGAGGCTCTGAAGTGCTCACCCACTGATTTCGAATATCTCCGCGGTCACTACCCCTTACGGCGTGAAAGCTTCAGTTCAACCTCATCAAAATAAACATTTTTGAGAAAACTAATGGTCAAAATGCCGTTTTTTATGCACAATAACACCTACTTTGTGCATAAATGAGTGTAATTTTACCCATATTATTTGCACAAATAAATAAAAATTAGTTACTTTGCACCCGAATTAAATACGAAATCATTTTATTAACATTTTAAAAAACTACAATTATGTCTGAAATTGAAAGCAAAGTGAAGGCTATCATCGTTGACAAACTCGGTGTTGATGAGGCTGAAGTTAAGCCCGAAGCAAGTTTCACTAACGACCTCGGTGCCGATTCTTTGGATACCGTAGAGCTCATCATGGAGTTCGAGAAGGAGTTTGGTGTTTCTATCCCCGATGATCAGGCTGAGAAGATCGGAACTGTAGGTGATGCCATTTCCTATATTGAGGCTAACACGAAATAATCCAATTCTTGATTACGAACAGTGTAATAAAGAAAAGGTATTTCGGAGTTCGCATCTAAATTACGGACTACTGATTGCGGTGCTAATGCTCTTGCCTTGTAGCAAAGCTTCTGTCTGCAGTCTGTAGTCCGTAATTGTTATCAATTGCTTACGACATAACCATTCCTGCTTTATCACACGGTTCATTAAAGCATTAACGAATAGCAATTATGGAACTTAAGAGAGTTGTAGTGACAGGCCTTGGCGCCGTTACGCCTGTAGGTAATACACCAGAGGAGACCTGGAACAACATGGTAAATGGTGTGAGTGGAGCAGCTCCCCTGACCCTCTTCGATGCCTCCAAGTTTAAGACCCAATTCGCATGTGAGGTGAAGAACATCAATTTTAACGACTATATCGACCGCAAGGAAGCCAGAAAGATGGACCGCTACACACAGCTTGCCCTTGTTTCTGCCATCCAGGCTGTTAAGGATAGTGGTGTGGATCTCGAGACCCTTGACAAGACCAACGTAGGTGTTGTCTTTGGCGTAGGTATCGGCGGTATCAAGACCTTTGAGGACGAGGTGAAATATTATGGTGTTCATGAAGCCGATGGTCCCAAGTTCAATCCCTTCTTCATCCCTAAGATGATTTCCGACATTGCAGCAGGACAGATTTCTATCCTCTTTGGCTTCAATGGTCCCAACTATGCCACCACTTCTGCTTGTGCCTCATCAAGCAATGCGCTTGCTGATGCTTTTAACCTCATCCGTTTGGGTAAGGCTAACATGGTGGTGAGCGGCGGTGCTGAAGCAGCCCTCTGCGCCTGCGGTGTAGGTGGTTTCAATGCCATGCACGCCCTTTCTACCCGTAATGATGATCCTCAGCGAGCCTCACGTCCTTTCAGCGCTAGCCGCGATGGTTTCGTGATGGGTGAAGGTGCTGGCTGTCTTATCCTCGAGGAGCTGGAGCATGCCAAGGCTCGCGGTGCTAAGATCTATGCTGAGATGGTGGGTGAAGGTATGAGCGCTGATGCTCATCACATCACTGCTTCTCATCCTGAGGGTCTGGGTGCCAAGTTGGTGATGGAGCGCGCACTTGCTGACGCTAACCTGAAACCTGAGGATATTGACTATATCAACGTTCATGGTACATCAACCCATGTGGGTGACATCTCTGAGGCTAAAGCTATCAAGGCTGTCTTTGGCGACGCTGCCTATAAGCTCAATATCAGCTCTACCAAGTCAATGACTGGTCACCTTCTCGGTGCTGCCGGAGCTGTTGAAGCCATGGCTGCTGTATTAGCCGTTAAGAATGATATCGTTCCACCTACCATCAATCATGATGAAAACGATAAGGATGAGGAGATCGACTACGAGTTGAACTTCACATTCAATAAGGCTCAGAAGCGTGAGGTACGCGCTGCCATGAGCAACACCTTCGGTTTCGGTGGACACAATGCATGTGTCATTTTCAAGAAATATGTTGATTAATACATTGATTGACAGAATGAGGCTCCCTTTCCGCAAGGAAAAGGAGCTTTATTCTGCTCTTTACCGTATTATCGGTTTCTATCCCCACAACATCTCCTATTACAAATTGGCACTGATGCACAAGAGTGTATCGCGCCGAGGTTTTCGTGGCAAGACGCTTAACAACGAGCGTCTGGAGTTTCTCGGAGATGCCATCCTCGATGCAGTAGTGGGCGACATCGTCTATCGTCATTTTGAAGGGAAGAGAGAAGGCTTTCTCACCAACACCCGCAGCAAGCTCGTACAGCGTGAGACGCTAAACAAGCTGGCGCAGGAGATGGGTATCTCCCAGCTTATTCTCTCCAATGGACAGACGAACTCACACAACAGTTACATGGGGGGCAACGCATTTGAAGCACTGGTGGGTGCCATCTACCTCGACAGAGGATATGATGCTTGTATGCGCTTCATGAAGAAGAGGATATTGTCCAAACTCATCAATATCGATAAGGTAGCTTATAAAGAGGTTAACTTCAAGAGCAAGCTCATTGAGTGGAGCCAGAAGAACCGTGTGAAACTTGACTTCAAGCTCATCAGTCAGACCAAGGAGAAGGGGGGAAGCCCTGTCTTTGTCTATCAAGTGATTCTTGAGGGCCTTGAGGGTTGTGAAGGCAAGGGCTACTCGAAGAAAGAGAGCCAGCAGCTGGCCTCGAAGGAAACCCTTCAGAAGCTACGACGCGAACCCCAGTTTATCGATGCTGTCTTTGCTGCCAAAGGTGATAGGACAAAGATGGAGGAGGAGCCGGTACTCTCTGTTCCTGACACTGAGGAACATACCAACTTCATCATCGAGACGCCTCGTGAAGAGAAGGCTGAAAAGCCTGCTGTTCTTCCCAAAACTGATAAAAAATCAAGGATAATGGAAGAGGAGAAGACCGAGGATGAGTTTGATCTCTCAGACATCACTGCCCAGCCTGTTGAGCGCTCACGCGAGGACATCATTGCTCAGGCTGAGGCTGAAGCATATTCAGAGCGATAGGCTCCTACTGCTTTAGACAGAAAAAGAATGAGAGGGTGCGTCACAGATGGGCGCACCCTCTCATTCTTTTTGAGCTTAAACCCAAATTGGTCATTATGATGATAACAACTCTTGTTTTTGAACAGATGTCTCTACGTTTTGAGGGCGCAATGGGGTTCCATTGTAACCGAAAAACGGAAAGGCAGATGACAAAAAGAAAGTCTGTTAGCGCATAATAGTCTAATGGCCGATTTGGGTTTAATCACTACAGGTGGAAGTGATACTTCTTATTTCAGCTCCCCCAGTGCCTTCTTGATGCGGCTCATTGCCTCGACGATGTTCTCGTCGCTTGTGGCGTAGCTCATACGGAAACACTGTGGGTCGCCGAAGGCATCGCCGCCAACGGTGGCCACGTGGGCTTTCTCCAACAGATAGAGTGCCAGGTCGGTGGATGTGTTGACTGTGGTGTTGCCGTCGGTCTTGCCGAAGAAGTTGCTGCACTTAGGGAAGAGATAGAAGGCACCATGTGGCTCGTTTACCTCCAGGCCGTCAATCTCCTTGGCCAGTTTGACGATGAGGTTTCTGCGGCGCTCAAAGGCCTGACGCATTTCCTCTACGCAGCGCTGGTCTGTCTCGTAGGCAGCCAAGGCAGCCATCTGACTCACAGAGCAGGGGCCGCTGGTGTACTGACCTTGCAGTTTGTTGCATCCTTTTACAATCCATTCGGGGGCTGCAATATACCCGATACGCCATCCTGTCATAGCATAGGCTTTGGATACGCCATTGACGATGATGCTGCGTTCTTTCATGCCCTCAAACTGTGCGATGCTCTCGTGCTTGCCTACATAGTTGATGTGCTCATAAATCTCGTCAGCCAGCACGAAGAGGTTCTCATGACTGAGAATCACGTCGGCCAGATGCTTCAGTTCTTCTTTGCTGTAAACACTTCCTGTGGGGTTGCTGGGAGAGCAGAGGATAATGAGGCGTGTCTTGGGGGTGATAGCTGCCTCCAACTGCTGGGCTGTCATCTTGAAGTTCTGCTCGAACCCTGCCTCTACAATCACTGGTTCGCCACCGGCCAACTTCACCATCTGAGGATAAGACACCCAGTAAGGTGCGGGGATAATCACTTCATCACCCTTGTTGATGAGCGCCATAATCGTGTTGCATACGCTTTGTTTGGCACCATTGGAAACGAGAATCTCTGCGGTAGAGTAGTCAAGTGCGTTCTCTCGCTTCAACTTGTTGACGATGGCCTGTCGGAGATTGGGATAGCCAGGGACGGGCGAGTAGCGTGAGTAGTTGTCGTCAACAGCTTTCTTGGCTGCTTCCTTGATGTGGTCGGGTGTGTTGAAGTCGGGTTCTCCTACGCTGAGGTTGATCACGTCAATACCTTGTGCTTTCATCTCAGCACTCTTCTGTGACATGGCCAGAGTGGCAGATGGAGCGAGCCTTTGCAGGCGTTCTGATAATTGTGCCATAGTGTTGTTATAGTCTTTTTGTAAGATACTTTTTTCGTCTGTTTCTATGTTACTAACTGCAAAAATAGTTATTTTATTTCATCAGACGAAACAATTTATTGTTTTTTCATTCTTTCTGCGTGTTATCGTCGTCTGACGGTCCTCCGGTATGATTTATTTCAAGTGGAGGAGATGCCCCATCCTGTCTTGCTTGGTTTTCAGGTATTTGTAGTCATACTCATTGGGAGTGATTTCGATGGGTACGTTCTCCACTATCTCCAGTCCGTAACTCTCTAACCCTACGCGTTTTGTGGGGTTGTTGGTCATCAGTCTCATCTTATGTATGCCGAGGTATCTCAGCATCTGTGCTCCGCAGCCGTAGTCGCGCTCATCGGGTTGGAATCCGAGGTGAACGTTAGCTTCTACGGTGTCCATTCCCTCTTCCTGCAGTTTGTAGGCAGCGATTTTGTTCATCAGTCCTATCCCTCGTCCCTCCTGCTGCATATATACGAGAACGCCTCGTCCTTCCTGTTCTATCATCTGCATAGCTTTATGCAACTGTTCTCCGCAGTCGCACCGTTTGCTGCCGAGGATATCTCCGGTGGCACATGATGAGTGTACCCTGACGAGAACGGGCTCCTCTTCTTTCCATTCGCCTTTGATGAGGGCGAAATGTTCCATCCCGTTGCTCTTCTGTCTGAAGGGGATGAGTTTGAAGTGCCCATACTGTGTGGGCATATCCACCTGTTTACCCACCTCGATGAGTGTCTCTTTCTTCAGTCGGTATGCGATGAGGTCTTTGATGGTGATGATTTTCATGTTGTGTTCTTTGGCAAACACCTGCAGTTCGGGCATTCTTGCCATGGTGCCGTCTTCGTTCATGATCTCCATGAGTGCGCCGGCGGGGTAGAGGCCTGCCAGTTTACAGAGATCTACGGCAGCCTCTGTGTGTCCACTACGTCTCAGCACACCGTTGTCTTGGGCGTAGAGTGGGTTGATGTGTCCTGGTCGTCCGAAGGTGTTGGGTGTCGAGGTAGGGTCGGCCAATGCCTTGATGGTTGCTGCCCTATCGGCTGCCGATACGCCGGTAGTACATCCTTCCAGTTTGTCGATGGTCACTGTGAAGGGGGTGCCGAGCATGGAGGTGTTGTCTTCCACCTGTCTTGGCAGGTGGAGTTCCTCGCTTCTGTTGATGGTGATGGGTGCGCAGAGCACTCCGCGGGCATATTTGAGCATGAAGTTCACCTTCTCGGCTGTGATCATCTCAGCGGCGATGATGAGGTCGCCCTCATTCTCGCGGTCTTCGTCATCAACGACGATCACAAACTTGCCGTCTCTGAAGTCTTCTATAGCTTCTTCAATAGTGTTAAGCACAAAGTTTTCCATATCTAATGCCAATACTTGGTTATCTTATATAATATAATGTATAGTAAGTCATTGTTGCGTCTCATCTCCCATCTGTGGTGTGTTTGTCTTTTCCATCTCCCTGATGCGTTTGATGATACTCTCGTTAGTACGCTTAATCACTCTCAGGTCTCTGAGAAGTCGGAGTCTGAATCTCCACATACGCAGATAGAAGAACAGGCCTAAGGGCAGTATCAGTCCTGTCACTATATTGAGCCACTTCTGTCTGAAGGGTCTTGTGTGGGCGTGGGTGGCGATGATGGGGTAGTGGTTGAGTTCGTTGATCACCACCCTGTCCTTAGCATTCGAAAGGTCTTCTATCACTTCCTCAAGTTTCTCGTTGATCTCCCTGATACATTGGTCGTCGCCAGGACGGAAGAACACCTTGATGGGGCTGGGAGCTTTGATGAGGTGATGCTCCTGTGCATAAGTGGTAATCTCCTCGCTAATCTCTCCGAGTCGCTGGGCGTCTGTGAGGTAGTCAGGGTCATTGATAATCACCTTCTTCATCACGAGGTGGCGTTTTGTTCTGATACCCAGCATTGTGAATAGAGCATTGCGATAGACATCGATGTTGAACACCGTAGAGTCTTTGTTAGCCTTGTAGGTGAAGAAGATAGCAATGGGTGCGAGTACAAAGGTAGAGATCATTCGTCCGAACCACACTGTCCATGCGTTGATACGTGCCATTCGGTAGCCCGAGTTGTCGAAAATGTAATAGATGATGAAGACCATCACCGAGATGATTACCGGCACGCCCAGTCCTCCCTTGCGGATGATGGCTCCCAGGGGAGCACCGATGAAGAAGAAGAGCAGACAGGAGAAGGAGAGTGTAAACTTATAATATGCCTCCAGTTCGTGTCTTCTCACATTACGTCCGAGGTCGGAGGTGTAGAGTGCTCTCATCTCCAGCTCTCTCTCTGCCATCTGCACTTCGCTCAGTGCCCTCCCCACTACCGATACTTTTTTCTCATCTTTGAGTTGGGCATAGAGACTGTCTAATCTCTTTCCTGTGACCTCCGCCTGTTCTAAGGCTATGAGCGAATCTTTTTTCTCTACCTTAGGCAGATAGAGTTCTCGATATTTTGCCTCTCTGTAACCGGCTTGTCCCACACTGTCGTTGAAGCATCTCAGTGAGTCGAGGTCATGGAGAATTTTTGTCAGTCCCTTGGAACGGGCGTCAGCTGAGATGCCCGTGACGTCGGCCATACTGAATCCTCCGTCAAAATCGAGTACGATGCGTTTCGACGAGAAGGTCTCTCTGCGATAGGGTACACTCGCGCTCCCCGCCATGTCCTGTGATGACATGTTCTCAAACCACTCTCCGCTGTAGAGGTTAAGTACCAGGTGTTTCTTCTCCTCTGTTGACTGTAGCATTCCCGAGTCAGCAAGGATGATAGCAGCATTCTCATAACTGCCATTGATGCGGTAGATCATGATGCCATAGAGTTTTCCCGTCTCCAGGTCTTTCTTCTGCACATAGAGGTTGCAGTTGGGAATACCGTCGTAGAAGATGCCCTCAGGAATCTCCAGTTCCGGACTTGTCTGTTTCATGGATAGCAGCAGTCGTCCAAACGATTTGTTGGCTTCAGGACCGATGACGTTTTGGAAATAGAATGAGCAGCAGCTGATGAAGATAACGATGACGATAAGTGAGCGGAATGCCTGCATCAGTGAGATGCCGGCAGCCTTGATGGCTGTCAGTTCCGAGGATTCGCCGAGGTTACCAAAGGTGATGAGCGATGAGAGTAGGATAGCTAAGGGGAAGGCCTGCGGCATGAGCATCAGTCCCATGTACCAAAAGAACTGTGCCAGCACCTCTAACGATAGTCCCTTACCTATCAGTTCGTCAACATAACGCCACAGGAACTGCATCATCAGTACAAACTGACAGATGAAGAAGGTGCCGAAGAAAAGCAGTCCAAACTGCTTAGCTATGAATATATCGAGTTTCTTTATGCGCAGCATACAAAGCTACTCCCACCAGGAGTGTTGAGTTCAGCCTGCAAAATTAGTATAAAAAAATCAGAGACGACAATGTTTTACGTTTTTTATGTTTATACCCCACTAATCCTGTGCAGTCGTTTCATATTGTCGTCCCACAGATCGCAGATATCATCCACATCGTCAGCCTCCGCATAGTCGGTCACTTTTAGGCAGAGCAGTCCGGTGAGTTCACTTTGTTCAATCCTCATCTCCCAGTATTCGTGGGGTTGGTAGGAGGTCCATCTCAGGCGTATCGCCTTGTTTCTCTCCCGTGAAACCACGGTGGCACTCTTTTTGTCCTGTTCTGTCCATTCCTCTCCCCAGGAGAATACCATCTTATCTCCCTCTTCCTCTACATAGTCTGCTAACCATTTCTGTAGTCCTGCGGCATTGCTGATAAGTCCCCAGACAATAGAGGGTGATTTGGTTGCAAGGGGATATTCGAGGTTAATCATCTGTTTCTCCATGCGCTCGTCTCCGTTAGTTATAATGATGAAATAGGATGTTGATGCCGCAAATATACATTATTTATACGAGTTAATTATGAGAAACGTAGAAAAAATAACATGCTGTTCAATAATTTTATTGTATCACCTCTGCAGCGACATGTTTTTCTGATGCCTCTATCGTCAGCAATCAGTAGTCGAGAGCTACCGAGAGATAGCTCATCTATCCCTTGAAAAGGCAGAATAATCACTTTTTAATCAACTAGTGAAAATAAATCTATCCAAAAATTTTGTGGAATAAAAACTTTGTCTTACCTTTGCACCCGCAAAAAGACAATGGCGGGGTAGCTCAGCTGGTTAGAGCGTCGGATTCATAATCCGGAGGTCGAGGGTTCGAGCCCCTCCCCCGCTACTGAAAGTATCCTGTAGGTTGTTTGCTTACAGGATACTTTGTCTTAACCCAAATCGGCCATTAGACTATTATGCGCAAGCAAACTTTGGAATAAATCCGACCATTTCTCGCCATGGCATAGCTCAAGCGAGCTTAGCTCTGCTCATTTGGCTTAACGAAATGGTTCTTTTTGTCATCTGCCTTTCCGTTTTTCGGTTACAATGGAACCCCATTGCGCACTCAAAACGTAGAGACATCTATTCAAAAACAAGAGTTGTTATCATCATAACGCTAATGACCGATTTGGGATTATCCCAACCGGTCAGCTCTTAATGCTGACCGGTTGGGGAGAATAAGAAACATCAGTTCTCTGGTGCCTTGTCGATGAGTTCCATAAACTGGTCGAGCTTCGGCGTGATGATGATCTGTGTGCGACGGTTGCGCAACTTACCAGCCTCGGTGTTATTGGGCGCCAAGGGATTATACTCGCCACGACCGCCAGCGGTGAGACGCTTGGGATCGACACCATACTGGTTCTGCAAAGCCTGCACCACACTCGAAGCACGCAGACAAGAGAGGTCCCAGTTGTTGCGTATGTTCTCGCGCGAGATGGGTACATCATCAGTGTTACCCTCGATGAGCACGTCGTAGTCGCGGTAGTCGGTGATAATCTTTGCTATCTTGCTCAGCGTAGCAGCAGCACGGTCGCTGATTTCATAAGAGCCGCTCTTGTAGAGCATGTTGTCGGCCAAAGAGATATAGACCACACCCTTGAGCACCTGAACGTCCACCTCCTTAAGTTCCTCGCGACTGAGCGAGCGGGTGAGGTTGTTGGTGAGCACCATGTTGAGCGAGTCGCTCTTGCTCTTCACCTCAACGAGATGACGGATATACTGGTTAGACTCGTTGATCTGATCCACCAACTTCTCAATGCTCACATTGTTTTGACTGGCATTGGTAAGACTCTTGTCTAATGCCTTCTGAAGCGACTCATAAGCACGCTTAGAGCCAGCCAACTGCTCCTCAAGACTGGTAACACGCGCCTTGGATGCAGCCAACGCTTCCTTTGTCTCCTGATAACTCTTTGTCAGTTCTCTGTTCTCCGTCTGACAGCTTTCCAACGCTTTCTTGCTGGCACAGCTGCTGATGAACAGACAGCCCACTGCCAAGAGGATCACCCATAGATTCTTCTTCATTGTTTGTTGTGTTTGTTATACATCTGTTTGTTTATACGCTGCTTTATAGCTCACAGTTACAGGATGCAAAGGTAACGATATTTTTTGGAACAACGCATGTTTTACCAATACTGCACAATCATCATCGACTGCTGCTCACACCTTGAGTTACCAATGACCCATCGGCCATAGAGCTGCCTGATGTTGTTTGGCAAGAGGTTGGCATCACGAAGGTTAGCGAGGAGTTCACGCAGTGGTCTTCCCGGCTTGGAATAGTCGTCATCAAGCAGTCCGACACGCGCCAACACAGTGTTGGCCTCCATCTCGTTGATTTCCTTCTTTCCCGTACGGGTGAGATAATCATCAATACATCTCACCATAGATTTTAGTTGATTGAAATTGAACATAGACTGAAAATTTTAGTTAGAAAACATCGCAAAGATAATAATTATCTCGTTCTATAGTTCACCAACAGCTGTTTTTTAGGAAAAAGTGACTACCTTTAAAATCATTTTATACAGAATGCAAGGTAAGCTTGGCAAATCTCTATGAAAATCATTCGTGATATTCAGCGATAATTTGTAATTTTGCAGCATTATCAGAAACAACATCAATCAGTAGCAAAATGATAGTATTTTTCAAGACTCCTCAAGCAAGCGTGATAGCCACTGAGACCGATCATCAGTTGAGTCACGAAGAGATGAATGAGCTGTGCTGGCTCTATGGTGATGCCCAGCCCGTAGAAGGCGACAAGATGGAAGGATTCTTCGTGGGTCCCCGCCGCGAGATGGTGACTCCATGGAGCACGAATGCCGTAGAGATAACACAGAACATGAATCTCCACGGCATTTCACGTATAGAAGAGTATTTCCCTGTGAACAGCGAAGAGGCCGACCACGACCCCATGCTCCAACGCATGTATAAAGGGCTCGACCAGAGCATCTTCACCGTGAACATCGCTCCACAGCCCATCAAGCAGGTGGAGAATTTGGAGGAATATAACGAGCAGGAGGGTCTCGCCCTCTCACCCGAAGAGATCGCTTATCTGCATAAGATAGAGCAGCAGAACGGCCGTCCTCTCACCGATTCAGAAATCTTCGGTTTTGCACAGATCAACTCAGAGCACTGCCGTCATAAGATCTTCGGTGGTACGTTTATCATCGATGGCAAAGAGATGGAGTCGAGTCTGTTTGCCATGATCAAGAAGACAACAAAGGAGAATCCCAACAAGATTCTCTCAGCATATAAAGATAATGTGGCCTTTGCCCAGGGTCCCCTGGTGGAGCAGTTTGCCCCCAAGGACCAATCGACGAGCGACTACTTCGAAGTGAAGGAGGTGGAGAGCGTCATCTCTCTGAAGGCAGAGACGCATAACTTCCCCACCACAGTGGAGCCTTTCAACGGTGCTGCCACGGGAACAGGTGGAGAGATACGCGACCGTATGGGTGGTGGTGTCGGCTCATGGCCCATCGCCGGAACAGCGGTATATATGACCTCTTATCCCCGTCTCACCGACGACGAGCGTGAGGCACGCGACTGGGAAGAGATTATGCCTGCACGCAAGTGGCTGTATCAGACACCCGAGCAGATTCTTATCAAAGCCTCTAACGGTGCCAGCGACTTCGGTAACAAGTTTGGTCAGCCGCTCATCTGCGGTTCGCTGCTCACCTTCGAACATCAGGAGGAGGAGGGCGACACTAAATATGCCTACGACAAGGTCATCATGCTTGCCGGCGGCGTGGGCTACGGCACCAAGCGCGACTGTCTGAAGAAGGCTCCCCAGCCAGGCAACAAAGTGGTGGTAGTGGGAGGCGACAACTACCGAATCGGCCTCGGTGGAGGTTCGGTATCATCGGTAGATACAGGACGCTACAGCAACGGCATTGAGCTGAATGCTGTACAGCGTGCCAACCCCGAGATGCAAAAACGTGCCTATAACCTGGTGCGCGCACTCTGTGAGGAGGAGGTCAACCCCGTAGTGAGCATCCATGACCATGGTTCTGCCGGTCACCTCAACTGCCTCTCCGAACTTGTGGAAGAGTGTGGAGGACGTATCGACATGACCAAGCTACCCATTGGCGACAAGACGCTCTCTGCCAAAGAGATTATCGCCAACGAGAGTCAGGAACGTATGGGTCTGCTCATCGATGAGAAACATATCGAGCACGTGCGCCGTATCGCTGAGCGCGAGCGCGCCCCGATGTATGTGGTGGGTGAGACAACAGGTGATGCTCATTTCTCTTTTGTACAGGGCGACGGTGTGAAGCCCTTCGACCTTGATGTGGCACAGATGTTTGGTCACTCTCCCAAGACGGTGATGGTGGACAACACCGTGGAACGTCATTATAAGGAGGCTGCCTACAGCGTAAAAGCAGAGGAGCTGAAGGGTTACCTCAAACGTGTGCTCCAGTTGGAGGCAGTGGCAAGCAAAGACTGGCTGACTAACAAGGTGGACCGTTCGGTGACGGGAAAGATTGCCCGTCAGCAGTGCCAGGGTAAGTTGCAGCTGCCATTGAGCGACTGCGGCGTGGTGGCCCTCGACTATAGAGGACGTAAGGGTATTGCTACTGCCATCGGTCATGCTCCACAGGCAGGATTAGCCAACCCCGAGGCAGGCAGTGTGCTGTCGGTAGCTGAGGCACTCACCAACATCGTTTGGGCACCATTAGAAGATGGTATGGACAGCCTGAGCCTCTCTGCCAACTGGATGTGGCCCTGCCGCTCACAGGAGGGTGAGGATGCCCGTCTCTACAGTGCCGTACGCGCCCTCTCCGACTTCTGCTGCAGTCTGCAGATCAATGTACCTACAGGTAAGGACTCGCTCTCACTCACCCAGCAATATCCCAACGGCGAGAAGATTATCTCTCCGGGTACGGTGATTGTGAGCGCCGGCGGCGAGGTGAGCGATGTGCGCAAGGTGGTATCGCCTGTACTGGTGAACGACAAGAACGCCAGTCTCTATCATATCGACTTCTCCTTTGACGAACTGCATCTCGGCGGTTCTGCCTTTGCTCAGAGCCTCAACAAGGTGGGCGACGACGTGCCTACAGTGAAGAATCCCGAATACTTCCGTGATGCCTTCATGGTGGTGCAGGAGATGATTAAGCGTGGATGGGTGGTAGCAGGTCACGACATCAGTGCCGGTGGTCTGATAACAACCCTCTTGGAGATGTGTTTCGCCAATACCAAAGGTGGTATCCATATCAACCTCTACGACCTATGTAAGGACGGCGACATCATGAAGACACTCTTTGCCGAGAATCCTGGCGTGGTGATAGAGGTGCCCGACCGTTATAAGGCCGACTTCCGACAACTGATGGAAGACGAGGGCATCGGCTATGCCAAGGTGGGTTACCCCGTGCCTGAGAGCCGTAACATCATCATCAAGAATGGCGACGGCGAGATGACACTCGACATCGACGAGCTGCGTGACGTATGGATGAAGACCTCTTATCTGCTCGACCGTAAGCAGAGCTTCAACGGCTGTGCTGCTGAGCGATATAAGAACTATAAGCAGCAACCACTGGAGATGGTGTTCAACGACAGCTTCACGGGACAGCTCAGCAGCTACGCCCTGAGTGCTGACCGTCGCGAGCGCAGCGGCATCAAGGCTGCCATCATCCGCGAGAAAGGTACCAACGGTGAGCGTGAGATGGCTTACTCACTCTATCTCGCCGGCTTCGACGTGAAGGACGTGATGATGACCGACCTCATCAGTGGACGTGAGACGCTGGAAGATATCAACATGATTGTGTTCTGCGGTGGATTCTCCAACAGCGACGTATTGGGTTCTGCAAAAGGATGGGCAGGTGCCTTCCTCTTCAACCCCAAGGCCAAAGAGGCTCTCGACAAGTTCTATGCCCGTCCCGACACCCTCTCTCTCGGTATCTGCAACGGCTGTCAGCTCATGGTAGAGCTGGGTCTCACAGGCGACAAGGGTGTGAAGATGCTCCACAACGACTCACATAAGTTTGAGAGCGGCTTCGTATCCTTGGTTATCCCAGAGAACAAGAGCGTGATGTTCGGTTCGCTGAGCGGCAACAAACTGGGTATCTGGGTGGCTCACGGCGAGGGTAAGTTCAGCATGCCTGAGGCTGAGAGCAACTATCATATCATCGCTAAATACAACTATGCTGGCTATCCTGCCAACCCCAATGGTAGCGACTATAACGTGGCTGGTATCTGCTCTAAGGATGGTCGTCATCTGGCGATGATGCCCCACCTTGAGCGCGCCATCTTCCCCTGGCAGTGCGGATGGTATCCCGAGCAGCGACGCATGGATGAGGTGACCCCATGGATTGAGGCCTTCGTCAATGCCCGCCAGTGGATAGAGGAGCATACCAAGTAATTTGTGGGTGGTGATGACTGAACGGCAGACGGACATTTATAGGGAGCTCTTCTCCACCTTCTTCAAGATAGGACTCTTCACCCTGGGTGGCGGCTATGCCATGATTCCTATCATTGAGCGTGAGGTGGTGGACAAGCACCAGTGGATGAAGCGCGAGGAGATGCTCGACCTCATCGCTGTGGCACAGAGCTGTCCCGGTGTCTTTGCCATCAACATCAGCATCTTTGTGGGATATAAACTAAGAATGAAGAGGGGGGCACTGTGCACCGCTGTGGGCACTGCCCTCCCCTCTTTTCTTATCATCCTCCTGATAGCGATGTTCTTCCGTCAGTTTCAGGACAACACGACGGTAGCGAGCATCTTCAAAGGCATTCGTCCTGCTGTGGTGGCGCTTATCGCCGTACCCACATTCCGCCTGGCCAAGAGTGCACGGATAGGCTGGACAACATGCTGGATTCCTATCGTAAGCGCACTGGCTATCTGGGCGTTGGGCGTGTCGCCTATCCTCGTGATTATCGTGGCAGCCTTAGGAGGGTTGGCTTATGGTCAGCTGAGCAAATACTTATCTTCCGACAACAAATGATTTTCCTTCAACTCTTCTATACTTTCCTTCTCATCGGTCTCTTCGGCTTCGGCGGAGGCTATGGGATGTTGTCGCTCATCCAAGGTGAGGTGGTGCATCACTATCACTGGATGACCACCGCAGAGTTTACCGATATCGTAGCCGTGAGTCAGATGACCCCCGGCCCTATCGGCATCAACTCAGCCACCTACTGTGGTTATACGGCGGTACACAATGCGGGTATGGGGGAGGCACTGGCCATCATGGGTAGTGTGACTGCCACCGTGGCGCTTGTTCTACCTTCACTCATCCTGATGATTGTCATCAGCCGACTGTTCATGCGTTATATGAAGACCAGCATGGTGCAGTCGTTGTTTGTTGGTCTTCGTCCTGCTGTAGTGGGATTGTTAGGGGCTGCTACCCTATTGTTGATGACGCCCGACAACTTCTCTACACCATCAACAGACGGATGGCAGTTTGGTGTGAGTATCTTCCTCTTTCTTGCCACCCTTGTAGGCACGATGTGCTATGGCATCCATCCCATCCGCATGATTATCTATTGCGGCATTGCTGGATGGCTCATCTATTAACCCCCTGTTCACTTCAACCTATCATCGATTGATGATAAGTCTTCCGTCCTTGATATACAGACCGGGCGCCTTGGGTTGTCCGTTGAGGAGACGACGGCCAGAGAGGTCGTAGCATCCTTGGCGACGTGAGGATGATGGGACGAGAGGCAGCTCCTCGATACCGGTCACCACCTGCGCCAGGTTACAGTTGCGGTTCTCCATGGTCTTGAGTGCCAGCACCTCAAGGAGCGAGAGCGGACGGTCATAGACGACCACATCATCATAGGAGGCCTTGGCAGAGCCCCAGAAAGAACCATAACCGAGATAAAACTCCTTGCACTTGGTGAGGTGATCAACGATAGTATTGTAGTCGAACTCACTCTTAGCTGCTACCGACTTCTCACCGATAGCACCAGCATAGGTGTTAGCGCGATACTCCACACCATCTACATAAAACTTCACTCCCACGGTTGACTTGCGTGAGAAGGTAAGCGTGATAAGATGCCAGTCGCCCACGGTGAGCACGGTGGGATTGGTTGTTGAGGGATGGTTGACATCCAACCATGTGTCGCCATTGTTGTTATAGCCGAGATAGAGGTTGCCGGTGAGGTAGAGGCGCGAGGAGTTGTCGGGATTAAAGAAGGCGACGAGGGCATCCCAGAGGTTGTTGTCGGCACGGCGTGCCCAAAAAGAGAGGGTAGCGCCGTCGGTGAGCGTGGCACCATAGAGGGGATTAGGCATAGCGACATAGCTCTCGCTGCCATTGGCACCAAAGAGGGTGTTGATGATACGGCCCGTGCGCATGTCATCGGTGGCGAAGGTAGGAAGACTGTTGTTGCCCTTCTTTGCAAGCACCGCCTTCTCGGCCACATTAAGCTCATTGGTGAGGTTATCATCATCGAAGGTATAAAGACACCCCATGCCCGTTTTCCAGTCGGCAGAGGGGAAGCTCTCTTTCTCTGCAATCACATTATAGGACGCTGTCCAATACCAGTTGCCACTGACGAGACGTGCTGTGAGCTCGACGTTCATGTTCTCTGCCAGACCGGTAGGGTTATACTGTCCCACATTAGAGATGACCTGCGGCTGCGAACTGTTCCATGAAAGGTTGACCCCCGGGATATCGAGTTGCATATCCATCAGACGTATGTTCTCACTGACATAGGAATTGCTCTTCACAGGCACCGTCTGCTCGTTGATGTGCATGGCTAAAGCATGGTCGGGTGCCAGCTTATAAGCCCATACACACAGGCCCGTCTTGGCACAGGCGGTGATGGCCACGGCATGATAGCTCTTCACATCCATCTGCTCGTCGATGACCACACCCTTATATGTAGTGGTGCCGAGGGTGAGGGTAATATACCCCGTCCCCGGTGTGGTGGTCCATGTACCGGTATAAGCTCCCGTCACCTTTCCGTCGGCGGTGAGGGTGACATCGACAGGAGTAACCGTTTCGAGGTTGGCGTGATCAATCTCATATTTATGAACCAAGAGGCGGTAATCGCCGGCTATCTCGGCATCAGAGAAAGCGGCTCCCGCTGCAATATCGGCATCGGTGGTCTGCTCACCGTTATATTCGAATGGGGCAGCACAGAGCCATCCATCTTCGTTGACAAACACCTGGTGTACACGTACGAGATGCCCTTCGGAACCATCGTTGAATCGCGTGTGATAAACGAGGTAGGTGCGGCCGTCAGGGGCGGCGATGATGCTGTTATGTCCCTGTGCCAGCTCACCCTTAGCCATCAGTCCCCATTTGTCGTATGCACCGAGAATCTTCTCTCCTCGCTTGTCGGGATTAGCCCCATAGTTCATCGCCCAAGCCGTATAGATAGCTGTGCGTCCGAGTCCATCCTTATAAGGTCCATCGGGTTTCACAGAGCGGAACACCCTCATCTGGTAACCACCCTTTGCATCCAGTCCGCCGTAGCTCATAAAGAGGTAATAGTAGTTGCCTATGCGCTCGATATACGATGCCTCTCCCGACACCTGATAACCACCAGCTATCTTCTTTCCGAAATAAGGATCGGAGGTGACACCTTGTCCTTTCTCACTGTAGTTGGACTCATAGGTCACATCATAGTCGCGCAGTCCTGTCTCCTCATCGAGCTGCAGCATCCAGATACCACCAAACCACGAGCCATAGCTCATCCAGAGCTGTCCGTCATTATCATAGAACACGCAGGGGTCGATGACGTTGGTCCAGTATTTAGGCCAGTTGGAAGCACCCTGATTGTAGCGTGCTGGCAGCGATGTCTGTTCGCCGATGACGAGCTCAAGGTCGGTCTTCTTCCACGAGATATCCGCATTGCTTCCTGAGAGGAAACCACCGAAAACGACCGGACCCTGATAGACGTATGTGCCGTCAATCTTGTCGGAGGTGAGGAGCACGATCACGCTGTTATAGGTAGGACCATTGACACTCATATACATACACCACTTCTTCATCTTCTCGTTGTAGATGACATCAGGTGCCCATAGGTTGCCGTTGATGGAATAGTCGCCCCCATAGGCAGCACCCCATCCGTTGGCATCGAAAGGACCGAAAGCCAGCTCCTTGCCTCCTTTGGTGATGGTGCTGACCTGGTTGCGGGTGAAAGCCTCAGCATTGGTCACATTACTCGTCTTGATGGTGCCGTCGGCCTGCACAGCTCCCCATGGTGCTCTGAAGGTGGTCCAGTTCTGGAGGTCGGTGGTATAGGCCTGTGCCAGATGGGAGCCGAAAATATAATAACGCTTTGATGAAGGCTCATAAACCACCGAGGGGTCGTGACAGGAGGTGACTTTCTTGCTCACCGACTTATAGTAGCTCTTGGCCTGTTCTGTCGTCATCTGATGCTCCTGGGCCTGCATCTGTGTGCAGAGACAGAGCATAAGCGATAAGCAGAGAGATAGTTTTTTCATATTAAGTTAGTTGTTAGTAAATTGTTTTAGTGGGTTCTTTCGATTGCAAAAATACACTTTTTTCTGTTAGTCTGAAAAAAAAAGTAGTATTATCATCCTAAAAAAAAATAAATCATTCATCAAAATACCCCACTCTCCTCCCCTTTCTCATTTCTTTTGGTATCTTTGTACCCGACAACTGCCATGAGGTCATAGACCAATAGGTAGCATCGTAAATAAGAAACACATAACTAATAAAACATTTAAAAAGATGAGAAAGACAATGATGGCTGCCTTGATGATGGTAGCAATGTGCATCGCTCAGGGAGCCAATGCGCAGACAGATAAGAAAGTGAAAGCCACCTGCGAGAAGGCAAAGACAGAATGCAAGGCTCAAGCTAAGGAATGCTGCAAGGCCCAAGCTAAGGAATGCTGCAAGGCACAAGCTAAGGAATGCTGCAAGGCCCAGAAGGAGTGCTGCAAGGCTCAGAAGGAGTGCTGCAAGGCAAAGGCTAAAGAGTGTAAGAAAGCTGCAAAGCAGGCTAAGAAAGCTACCAAACAAGCTAAGAAAACTAATAAATAAAGGTAACTACTATAGTCTAATTAGGGCGAGCCGCATGGCTCGCCCTAATTTGTTGTTATCAAATGGAAAAGTTGTTACACTTCAGCATACCCATAACGACAAGGAGTAATACTCAGACTACCCCAAAGAATGAAAAGAGGCTGATTCGTCCGAAAAAGTGTGGATTTCGTTTGTTATTCGTCCGAAAAAGTGTACCTTTGAACCGATTATTCGTCCGAAAAAGTGTAATATGAAAAGAAAGATATACAAAAGAATGCTTGATTGGAAGAGGGAACGCATCAAGATACCAAGTTGACCTCTATGCGTCCACGACTGAAAGAATTAAACGACAATCCCTAATTATTGTAATAACCAATTAAGTTTAACTCTCCAAAAAGTGACAACCTTTTTCAGTTGAGGTCAAGCATCCGACAATTCCCCTTTTTCTTTTGAATTTTTAAGACAGAAATGATGTATGAAACCTTGAAAAGGTGTAAATTTGCACAGATTTAAACCTTGAAAAGGTGTGAAATCAGAGAAAATAAAACCTTGAAAAGGTGCAAATGTCTAAAATACAAAGATATATGTTGCGCCACCCATCGTCCTGCACAGTAACGACATGATGGTCAAAAATGGTGTGACCTATCTACCCCTTTATATGGCAATGCTATTGTAAATTGATAGGGCCTTTATTACAAAAGCTATAACCTAAGCTGATAGCACTATAATTACCTCCACTCACATTATGATGATACAAAAGGAGGATGTGCATGCACATCCTCCTTTTGTATTTAGATAATCGATGTATCTTAGAGACCGAACTTGTAACCCACAGTGAGAGAGATTACGCTGTTCTTAGAATCGCCAAGCAATTTCTTGTAATCGTCCTTCCAAATATTGGTCAAGCCAAAGTTATAGCGGGCGTCAATCACGAAATCAGAAATCTCATAAGAAACACCTACGGGGATGGACAAATCGAACTTCTCAGCAAAGTCCTTTGCATCTACTTCATTCTCTCCATCATCCGTCTTGCAACTCATCAGGAAACCTGGCTGAACACCTGCCTTAATAGCCAAACCGGGAGCTACATAGTAGTTGGCCAAAATGGGGATGTTGATATATTCTGTCTTGATCTTAGCATCACCATCGC
>JAHAZN010000035.1 GCA_018385335.1 Prevotella sp. | reverse complement strand
ACAGATTTATTGAATATCACTGCGCAGTTATTGAACGGTTATTGAACGAAACGGGGGTTTTTCGCTCATTTTTTGAACGGTTTTGAACGGAGGGTAGTTTGGCACACTTTTTGCAGCAACTTTTCTGCTGTAAAGATTTTTGCCGAAAAATGACAAAAAATTGCCTTCTCAAAGATGAAAAAACGGCTCCATTTTTGAGGCAAAAACCAGTCAAAAATGCCCTTTTTTCTTCTATTTCTCAGGAAAAAGTGGAGCAAAATGAAAGAGCAAAGTGTTATCAGTTTTACTGATTATTGAGCAAAGTGTCAATAAGAGTGTTTGGACTTCTTGCCTGAAGGCCTCTCGCGGTATAGGCCTTTCAAAGCTAAACATTTTTCGCTTTCACCAAGCGAAGCGACTGAAAGAACCCTCACGAGGGTTTGATAACCTCAAGCGAAACATTAGTGGAGCTGGAGGGAATCGAACCCTCGTCCAAACAGGGAAACAATACGCTTTCTACATGCTTATTCCGGCCTTCATTTTCGTGCGGCGGCAAGACCCGGACCACCAACCGACGCCTTATTCCCTAAAGTTTCATCCCCTCATCGGGACCTAAGAGGACTATTCCCGATTTTCCCTGCACCGCTTGACCAACCAGATTCGGAACAACATCCTGTTGAGCGATGTCTCGTCCCATCACCTGGTGACGGGATAAAGCCAGTAATCTACTATGCTTCGATTAGGCAGCGAGAGCGTACTTGTTTTCGCCAATTAAATTTCTGACCGAATGGATTATGGAGTTTACAGTCGTCACTCCGCATGCTTACGCATCACCTCGACCCGCTGTCAAATCCAGTCAACCCCAAAGTGAAACGTGAGTGCAAAAGTAATTGTTTTTTTTCTCACAAACAATCTTTTTAGCAAAAAAGATATCAACGCATGGAATTAGTAGCCCTTTTTATTGTAATTTTGCGGGGAAATTGTCCTAAAGTACGATTTTTACCTAAGACAATGACAATAAAAACGCGTTATCGCGGTTATAACCTATATAAAATGTATAATCATAAGATGAAGATAAACAAATATGTGGTGGCAATGCTGTTGCTCATGAGTATGGCTACCAGTGGATGGGCACAGTCGTCAATGACCGATCAGGCTGTGATGGAATATATTATCACCGAACATGGAAAGGGTACCGAGCAGGCGCAGATAGTGACTAAACTGATGCAACGTGGAGTGACTATCGACCAGATAAGACGTGTGAAAAAGAAGCTCGAACAGGAGCAGAGTAAGCAGAATATGGGAGCTAAGAATCTCACTACGTCGCCCAATAACTCCCGACTGAGAGAGAACAATGCGAAGAAGAAGACAGATGCTAATCAGTCTTCGCCTTATCGCATCAAGGACGGAAGAGAGGACCTGGCTAAGAAGAAGCGCACCTACAACGAACAGGATGCCGATTTCATGCTGATGAAGCGCGAACTGAGCAGTTTCGCTCCCGACTCCACCGAATACTACGACGAACTCTATCTCCAAGAGATGATGAAGGGGAAAAAAGAGATGGGAAGAAAGGTGTTTGGTAGAGATATCTTCAACAACCAGAACCTCAGTTTCGAACCCAATATGAACATTGCCACGCCCGACAATTACAGATTGGGACCAGGCGACAATGTGTATGTTGATGTGTGGGGAGCTTCGCAGGAAAACTTCCAAAGTGAGATTAGTCCTGACGGTACTATCCTCATCGAGGGTTTCGGTCCCATCTCCGTGGCAGGAATGACCGTGGAAGAGGCCAACAATGTAGTGAAAAGACAACTTGGTGCACGCTATAGCAGTTCGCAGGTGAGACTCACCGTGGGACAGACCAAGACCATCATGGTGAATGTGATGGGTGAGGTGATGGCCCCGGGTACTTATACATTAGCAGCTTTCGCTACCGTGTTCCATGCCCTCTATATGGCAGGAGGAACCAATGAGATAGGTACGCTGCGAAACATTAAGGTGTATAGAAACAACAAACTCATCTCTACTGTTGATATCTACGACTATATGCTTAACGGAAAGCTCAAAGGCAACGTGAAGCTCGCCGATAACGACGTGATAGTCGTGGGTCCTTACGACTGCCTCGTGAATATCACAGGTAAGGTGAAGCGACCGATGTTCTATGAGATGAAAGGAACGGAGAGCGTGAAGACCCTCATCGACTATGCTGGTGGATTCAGGGGGGATGCCTATAAGAAAGCCGTGAAGCTCTATCGTAAAGCAGGCGACCGCTATTCGGTGAAGAACATCGAGGAGTTTGATATGAGTGGGCTCCGATTGAGTGACGAAGACTCTATCTATGTTGACTCGGTGATGGCACGATATGCTGATATGGCAGAGGTGAGAGGAGCCGTGTTCCGTCCGGGAATGTATCAGCTTGACGGTGTGGTGAACTCGGTGAAGACCTTGATTCAGCAGGCTGACGGCATGAAAGAAGATGCCATCACCGCCCACGGCTTCATCCATCGTATGCGTGAAGACCGCACATTGGAGGTGGTGCGTGTGGATCTGGCAGCCATCATGTCGGGAAGAGCACCAGACGTTCCTCTGAAGAGTGAAGATGTGCTCTTCGTCCCAAGCAACATGGAACAGACAGAGGCGCAGACCATCACCATCCATGGTGAGGTGGTCTTCCCCGGAGTATATAAGTTTGCCGCCAACGAGACCCTCGAAGACTTTGTACTTCAGGCAGGTGGACTCACCGAGGCTGCCTCGCTGCTAAAGGTAGATGTGGCCCGCCGAATAGTGGACAATAAAGCGACGGAGATGTCGGATACCATAGCTCAGACCTTCACCTTCACACTCAACGAAGGTTTTGGTATAGATGACAAAGAGCCTTTTGTGCTCCAGCCTTTCGATGAAGTGTATATCAGAAAGAGCCCGGGTTACTGGGAACAGCAGAACGTGAAGGTGGAGGGCGAAGTGAACTTCAGCGGTACCTATACCTTGACGAAGAAGAACGAGCGACTGAGTGATATCATCAAACGTGCCGGAGGCGTGAGCAACATGGCTTATGTGAAGGGTGCCCGACTGGAACGTAAAGTGACCGATGTAGAGCGTAAGCGCATGGAAGAGGTCATCAAGATGCAACGTGAGCAGAACCAGCAGGTGTTGATGGAGCAAGCCATGAAGAGCAACCGATCGATGAGCGACCTGATGAGTTCTACAAAAGAGACCGACAAAGAGAAATATGAGATTCCGGAGTCCTATCCCGTAGGTATTGAGCTCGACAAGGCTTTGGCCAATCCCGGCAGTGATGCCGACCTCGTGTTGCGTGAAGGCGACCGCATCATCGTGCCCCTCTACAATGGTACGGTGAAGGTGAATGGCGAGGTGATGTATCCCAATACCGTGGGCTACAAGGAAGGAAAGGGTGTGAAGTATTACATCAATCAGGCTGGTGGATTTGGTAATAAAGCCAAGAAGAGTCAGACCTATATCATCTATATGAACGGCGACGTGGCCAAGGTGGGCTATGGAACAAAGGTGCAGCCAGGATGCGAGATTGTCGTTCCGGCTAAGTCGATCACCAAGATGACGACAACCGAGACCGTCGCCTTAGCATCGGGAACAGCCTCTATCGCTACGATGATTGCTACTCTCGTGAATTTGCTGAAGTAATTATCCCTCATCACCATGGGTGACCAATATGTCGTGAATGAACTCATAGATGAGATAAAGAAAAAAACTATTTGATAATGAAAGAAATCATGGAGCAGAATAAGCAAATAGAGGTTATAGACTTTAGAAAGATCGTCAAGATATTGTGGGGGCATAGAAAGGCTTATATTAAAGTGGTGCCTATTGTCTTTGTTGTCGCTTGTGCTTATATCTTGTGTTTCCCCAGGTATTATGATGCTGAGGTGACATTGGCGCCTGAGACAGATATGCCATCAACAGGTGGCTCCTTGAGCTCATTGGCCTCTTCTTTCGGTATCAACTTGGGTGATATCCAGACCACAGATGCTATCTCTCCCCTGTTATATCCCGACTTGATGGATGACAATGGATTTGTTGCAGCCTTGTTCCCTATACGAGTGAAAAGTATGGACGGAGAGATAGACTGCAACTATTATGAGTATATGGACAAACATCAGGAAGAGCCTTTTTGGGCGATTCCGATGAAGTGGTTGAATGAGCTGATAACCCCTAAAGATGATATCAAAGGCGGTGGTAAGTTTAATCCCTATGTTCTCTCGCGTCACCAGCAGTCGATAGTGAAGGCGATGAGAGAGCATATCGGAATAGGCGTGGATAAGAAGACAGGTGTGATAGGCATCTCTGTGAGAGCTCAGGATAAACTGATATGCAAGACACTGGCAGATTCTGTGAAAGACCATCTGCAGTTGTTTATTACCAACTACCGTACGAATAAGGCACGTATTGATGAACAGTATTATAGCAAACTGGTTTCTGATGCCAAACACGATTATGACAAGGCACGTCAGATGTATGCCACGTTTGCCGATGCCAATATGAACATTGCTTTAGAGAGTTATAAAGCGAAGCTCACAGATCTGGAGAATGAGATGCAACTGAAATACAACACTTATACAACGCTGATGGCTCAATATCAGGCAGCCAAGGCCAAGGTGCAGGAGCGTACCCCCGCCTTCACTGTCATCAAGGGAGCATCGGTGCCTGTGAAGCCTGCTGGTCCAAAGCGTATGATATTTGTGGCAGCAATGTGTATATTTGCTGTGATTGTTCAATCAGCTTACTATCTTATTAAAGAGTATAAGTGATGCTGTTTGCTATCATACTGGCTCTTTTCCTGATGCTCGTCTTTCTTGGTTTTTTTGAGGAGTATCTTGAGAGATATCGACTCTACTTCTGTGCTTTCATAGCGGTGAGTCTTTTTCTCTATGCCGGTATGCGAGAGGTGGGCTTTGATCACGACTCAGATAACTATGAACTCTATTTCATATCTTCCGACAATCCTCTGTTGGCTTTTTTTGCCGAACCTTCGTTTGTCTTGATATGCGAAGTATCCAAAAGAATATGGAATGATGTGCATGTCGTTTTCCTTATCTATGCTTCGTTAGGAGTGTTCTTGAAGTTTGTTGCTATCCGTCGGCTAACTCCCTTTATCTTTCTTCCCTTGTTGGTTTATGTGGCAGACATGTATGTATTACATGACTTAACGCAAATTAGAGGAGGTGTGGCCAGTGCTTTGTTTCTGCTGGCTATAAAACCCTTGTCGGAAGGGAGAAAAAAGAGGGCAGCATTATATATGTTAGCGGCAGCGCTGTTTCATTATTCAGCACTCATCCTCTTTCCTTTACTTCTTTTTGGCAATAGTGACTTGACGTTGAAATGGAAGATAGCACTCTCGCTGGTCTTTCCTTTATGTGTAGTCATGTATATGGTGGGATTCGACCTGCTCCTGTCATTACCCATTCCCTATATCCAGTCGAAGGTTGAGCTATATAGAGAGCAGACTGATGTGGGAATCGTGGAGCGCAACGCATTGATAAGA
The DNA here is from genome assembly GCA_018385335.1 of Prevotella sp. GTDB lineage: Bacteria > Bacteroidota > Bacteroidia > Bacteroidales > Bacteroidaceae > Prevotella. The sequence goes on along the minus strand of JAHAZN010000035.1, from coordinate 90,237 downwards.
CCATTTCTGTTTATCAGATTGGTGTCCTATTATTATTGCCTCCTGTTCAGCAACACCATCAAGGAATATGTGCCATCAATCAATCTGTTGATAAAGATTATGGGCGTATCTATCATTACCTATTATGCATTCACATATATTCCTGTGATAGGTTACCGTCTGTCAGAACTTTATGGCGTAGTAGAGATCTTGCTCATACCGGCAATGATTTACACGATGCGTCCGATGTATATAGGCAAGTTGGCTGTCGTTTTGGTAGCAGGAGTGATGTTCCTTTACACTTATGTGATATGGGACCTGTTGGATTTTACGCTTTAAATGAGTGAAAGATGAAGAAACAAATAGCCATCATCTCACGATTGTTAGGTAAGGACCAGCGCACGACATTGATAAGAAAGAATATCCTTGCATCGGTGCTGATTAAGGGTTGGTCGTCTTTGGTCTTACTTCTTCTCGTACCGCTCACTATTGCTTGTCTGGGCTCTTACAAGAATGGAGTGTGGCTCACCATGAGTTCTGTGCTGCTTTGGATCAACAGTTTTGATATCGGTTTGGGCAATGGTTTGCGCAACAAACTGGCCTTGTTTATGGCGCATGACCAGAAGGATGAAGCGAGGGCTACTGTGTCGTCGGCCTTGGCGATGCTTGTGCTCATCATTATCCCGGTGACTTTGGTCTTGGTAGTTATGGAGCTGAACATTGACTGTTATAGTCTTTTTAATGTAGATAAGGAGCAGATAGCCAATTTTCAAGAGGTGCTACTCATCTCAACCATCTTTATCTGTACGACATTTATCTTCAAGTTTGTGGGTAATGTTTATATGGGGTTACAGCTCCCGGCTGTCAACAATCTTCTACTCTGCATCAGTAACACGATGATCCTTATTGTCACCTTTGTGTTGTATAAAATGGAATGTGGCACACTGATGAGTATCGCCTTTGTCAATACAGCAGCACCTTTGTTGGTTTATCTTGTCAGTTACCCCATCACTTTTTGCGGCAAATACCGTTTCCTTCGTCCTACATTCAAGGATGTGCATATCCAGTCGGTGAAGGAATTGTTTCGTTTAGGGTTACATTTCTTCATCTTACAGACCCTTGGTATTGTACTGCTTTTCTCTGCCAATCTCATCATCTCCAAGATGTTTTCTCCCGAGATGGTTACACCTTATCAGATAGCCTATCGTTATATCTTCACGGCCCAAACCATCTTTACTATCGTATGTGTGCCATATTGGACTGCTACAACGGATGCCTATGCGCATGGAGATTATGTGTGGATGAAGCGTGCCGGCAGAACTTTAGACAGAGTGATGATGCTCTTGATAGCACTCATCTCGTTGATGGTGATCTGTTCCGATTTCGTGTATGATATCTGGATACAAGGTAGGGCAGAAGTACCTTTCTCAATCACGTTATGGGTGGCATTGTATAGCATAATTCTCATCTGCAGTTCACGCTATTCGTTTGTCCTTAATGGCGTGGGGGCTTTAAAGTTACAACTATTATGTACGTTTGGAGCCGCTGTGGTATATGTCCCCCTTGCTGTATTTGTAGGACGTTCTACGGGGAGCATCGACTGTCTGTTGGCAGTGATGTGTGCCGTCAATATCCCCGGACTGATAGTTAATTATATTCAGTATCGCAAAATCATCAATGGCAAAGCTAAAGGTATATGGACGAAATAAGAGCTAACAACCATGGACAGCAGTTCAAGGTGGCTATCCTTATGGCCACTTATCAGGGCGAACGCTTTCTGAAGGAACAGTTGGATTCATTGTTTGCCCAATCCTATAAAGATTGGACACTCTATGTGCATGATGACGGTTCTTCGGATGCAACGATGTCTATCTTAGAATCATACCACTCCCATTATCCCAATATGGTTATTCTTGATTATCCTTCTCAGCATGGAGCGAAGAATAATTTCTTCAGCATGATAGAAAGAGTGGATGCCGACTATTATTTCCTTTGTGACCAGGATGATGTTTGGCTGCCGGAGAAGATTGAAACGGAGATAGTACAGATGATGCTTTTGGAAAAACAGCATCCCAATCTGCCCCTGTTGGTTTGTTCAGACGCGTTTGTTGTGGATGAGCAACTCAGCATCATCTCCAGCTCTCTGTGGCGTTCCTCGGGCAAGTATCCTGAACTCCTTTCCACATTCTCGGCGTTAGGTGCTATCGACTATGTCACAGGATGCACCATGTTGTTTAATAGGGCAGTAAAGAACAGTATCGGCGTACCATCTGTTTGGGCCACCATGCACGATGCTTGGATAGCTTTGTCGGTGATGAAAGCTGGCGGAATCATCTTTTCCATATCCACACCCTTGGTGAAATATCGTCAACACTCATCCAATACGCTCGGTGCAGGCGAATGGAAAGCCAACCAATGGAACTACAGGTGGAGAGAACTAATAGCAGTATGTCAACGTCATCAGCAGCGTTGGAAAATGCTTCAAGCACTTAATTATGGTTCGTTGATGAAATATATTTATTATAGAATACGTTATAAATATATGAGATGGGTAGTATATGCTTCATCCAAAGACAACCAATCACTCAATAACGAAGAGCATGAAAATAAAACTGCATAAGGTAAGTCAGATGCTAAGCATCCTAAAAGATGCTTTGGCAGGCAATTTGTTTTCGTTGAAATGTCGTTGGGACATTCGTGTGAGAAAACATATTGATGTGTCACCCAAGGTGGACGATTTGTTATGGGTCTCGTTGACCAGTTATGGTTATCGTGCCGAGCATTGTGTGGTGAATACCATCTATTCTTTTGTCAAACAGCGAGTGCGTCCGGCTAAGATTCTTCTATGGTTAGCAGAAGATGAATTTTCAGAACACAACCTTCCGCAAGACTTGGTTTTCTTGAAACAATATGGGTTGGATATTCGGTTCTGTGAGGATTTGCGTTCCTATAAGAAACTTATTCCTACCCTCAGACTGAAGGAAAAAGTGAATGTGATGACGGTGGATGATGATATTTACTATTCATCCAATATGATAGAGACATTTCTGAAGACAGCCGCCCTTCATCCTCATGCCATTATCGTAGGACACGCCTTTATGCCTTTGCTGAAAGCCCAAGGAGCGTTTGCCCCATACACGAGTTGGAAACCGCTATTCCATGTTCAACGAGATGAGGAATATGACCATCATCTGGTGTTTCCCATAGGCTATAGTGGCATCTATTATCCAGCGAGTATCTTTGATGATGAGGTGCTTAATAGTGACGTCTTCCTTCATTACGCCCCCTATGCTGACGATGTCTGGTTTTATGTCATGGGATTAAGAAAGGGGGTGCAAAAAGTGCTTATTCCTAAGTCTCCCATCCGTTATTACCTGACAGACCTCTTCCGTCAAAAGCGACAAAAGGACCGCCTCCATGATGTGAATTTTGGAGAAGGGAAAAACGATATTCAACTAAAATCCCTGCTTAACCATTATCAACTGAGGATTACTTCACACCAATAGCCGCGAGATAATCATCGAGTGATACCGTCTCCTTCCTTGCAGCCTCCTCCCTTATTCGCTTCTGTAGCCGATAAGCTTGTGCGGATGTCATACCTTTACGTTTCAATAGTAACCACACATAAATAGCGTAGGTGTGTGACCACAACAGATAGAAAAGTGAAGATGAGTTTTGGCGGATGTCAATAAACCTATTGAGATAGTAGATATAAGTCTTTCCTATGGAATCTTGTTTCTTCGTTGAACTGCTCACCTTGTGATAGATGACAGCATCCAAAACGCAGGCCATCTTTCGCTTTTGGCGGTTCATGTTGAGGCAGAAGTTAAAATCTTCTTCACCAAAGAAGAAGTTTTCTGAAAGCAAAGCCCCGTTTTCTTTCACTAAAGAGGAGCGGCAGAATAGAGCACACCCCGTGAGAAAGGTAACATCGAGATGGCCTGTTTCTTTTACATCGCTACGATACCTATTGGCATAATAGTATTTTCTAAAACCCCAAAACTGTTTGCCTCCACAGTTCCAAATTTTTTCTTTTTCCTTGTGATAGCAAATCATGGGGGTGAGCGTCTCATACATGGGATGAGCCTGGATGAATGTTTCCAGTCTCATCAGGAAATCCGCTTCCACCACAGTGTCATTATTCAGCAAGAGCAGATGTTCAGGTAAGTATTGTCCGCAGAAACGGAGGGCAGCATTATTGCCGCGTGCAAATCCCAAGTTTTGGCCATTCCGTAGCAGGAAACAACTCCTGCTTATCGGAGTCTCTTTCAAAAAATCCCCTCGTTGAGCAATGCTATAGGCAATCCCTGATGTATGTAAGAAACTCTCTATCTGAGGGATCGAGTCGTCAGTAGAACCATTATCAGCAACCACCACGAAGAAATCTGATGGAATATGATAGATAGACTTTAAGCAATCTATAGTGTCTTGGTAACCATTCCAGTTTAATACGATGATGGCAGTCATTGCGCTAATACTTTCTTAAACGACAGATTGTTATTGTTTCATCAGACACAGCGCTCTCTTCCCCGTATGTACAGAGTCGAAGCAGAGCCAATGGCCGTTGTGGCTGCAACGCGGATGAAGGTCACATTTCCAGTGATGATGCTCGTCGGGAGACACAAAATGCTTGCCACTCTCCACATCAGCCACCATCTCCACCGCATCCGTCTCCGTGTCCACGAGATAGAGTCTGGCATGGCGATGGCGGTCGGGATAAGTGTCAACCACGAAACAGTGGTCGTTCACAAAATGATGATGACCATCGGAGTTGAGACGAGGATAGCCGCAACGTTTCCATTCACGCATGGTGGCATCCGTGAAGAACACATGCGAGTCAACGTCTTCCACCCGGCAGTAAGCCACCAGTCCGTCCTGACCGTTCCAAGCATAGTGGCTCACCATCCCCGTGGTGGGTGAGGCATGCAGCTGTCCCGTCTCCCTATCATAAATCAGAAGTCGTGTGCGTCGATAAGTACCTTTATACCAGCGATGGAGGAAAGCCACGTAGCGGTCAGAGTGAGAGAACTCCGTATGGGTGACAAAGTGCATGGTGTCATTGTCCATCCCCTCCTGAGGCTCAAAGGCGGCTATCTGTTGCAGACTGAGCAGTAGTTGTCGGCTCCCCTTTTCAAGGTCGATGAGAAACAGGCCCGTATGCCCACTCTTCAGTTCCTCAGCGTAAGCCTCGCCATCACCGATGGCATAGCCATATCCCGGCATATTCATCTCCAACCGTTCATAGCTGAAGCTCGTTGCCCACCGTCCGTCGTGGCTCACCGTATCTATTGCCCATGCAATCTTCTTCGTGCTCCCATCTTCAATGTCGCAGATGGTAGCACCCAGCCTCCCCCCTTCACCCGTATTGAAGATGCAGCGATGGTCCGACACCCACTGCAGTCGGCAACCCTTATGATAGTTCCATGCAGTAGTCTCACCCACCTTCACCCATCTGTCAAACTCCTCACCAGTGAAGTAACCCACCTCCAAGACGTCGTTGGCTGTGGGCATCCTCAGGGGGATGAGCAGATGGTTGCATAGCACCTTCTTGTCATCAGCACTGAAGGGCGTCGTGTCGTGGAATCCATAGAAAAAACCTTCGCGCACGAGGGGAGCAATCTTCGTCCATGAAGCACGTCTCGGCATCAAGTCATAAAAACCTTGATAGACATTGCGCAACAGGTTTTTCAGTATATAGTTGTTTTTCACCTTATGGTAAACAAACGATTCAATCTTGTTCATATCTGCAAAGGTAATACTTTTTTTTATATATCGATAATTTTTTCTTTTCACATTGTGTTTGTCTTGACGAAGATACCAACCTGTAGCTTTCAGTTCTCCCATCCTCATGATTTTTTCCTCGTTGGCCTTCACTATTGTTTATCTTCTTCAGCGAATCAATTGTTGGATTTCATCCTTCGTTTTCTCGCCATGGCAATGACTGAGCAAGCTCATCATTGCTCATCTGGCTGAACGAAAAGTATAAACACTTATACCCACAATCATTGATGATTATAGATGGAAAGACAAAAGCCAACAACAACCCACAAAAGGAATTGCTGTTGGCCTTTGATTATCTCATGGCAGAGGCAGACAGGCTGTCAGCTGCCTTGGTCGTTCCTGATGTATCAGGCAGGGAGATTCACCCTACCATAGTTATACATCTTGAGCATGTTCACACAATACTTGTTGAAACGTTTGCTCTCAGCGATTTTTTTCATCATCCTTTTCATCTTTTTACCTTTTTAATTGTTTAAACATTCTGATTGAGTCTTCTCGTTCTTTCACTGCCGGGGGCATCTTCACCCCCGCTGTTGTTATCCTTTGTTCTTATCTTTACCAGTGCAAAGATAATGCCTTTTGGATTTGGTGCTGTCAAAACGACACAGAAAATGAGGGATGACAGCCCATTTGTTGATGATGGTCAAAAAAGATGGGGAATCATTGATTTAGGTCAACACTTTATTCTGCCATACTCGTCAAACGTGCGCCGGTCGGCTAAATAGAGCGTTATCATCAGCGAGAGCATGGAGGCCGCGAACGTGATAACCACAATCATCATCTGGTATTTGATAGCCACGTCGGGCGAGGCCCCTCCGAGAATCTGACCTATCATCGTGCCCGGCAGCGAGACGATGCCCATCACAGCCATGTTAGCGATGCAGGGCGCAAAAGCCTTCTCCATCGCCTGACGGAGAAAAGGCGTGACCGCCTCAAGATGCGTTGCCCCATTGCCAAGAAGATAATAATAGAGCGGTTGCTCACGTTTCAGACCATCGTAATACGTGTTGAGCCCCATCACATTCACGCCCAGCATATTGCCCATGAGAATGCCCATGATAGGAATGAAATAGCGGGCATCGAAAGGGTGGGAGAGGCGCAACACGAAGAAGAGGAAATAGAGGCCCACCAAGAGAGCCGTTGTCAGCAGTCCCGTGCTCATCGGTATGAACAGCGTGCGCAGGGGGATATGTGTGCGTTTAGAGGCGGTGAAGGTGGCCACCATCACCATCACCATCACCCAAAGGATATTGATGAAGGGGTCGTTCCATAGGAAGAGATATTTCAGATAGAGTCCGATGAGAAACAGCTGGACCACCATGCGCGTTGCAGCCACAAGGGTGGAACTGATATGGCGAACGCCAAAGCGATAGAAGAAGAAGACGGGGAGGGCCAGAAGCAGGAGGCCCACAGCCATGCTGAGATAGGTGATATCCTGATTGTTCATCTTGCTTGTCTCTTTACATATAATAAGGTGTAATGATGCTCTTCTTGGAAGACTAAACGGTCGGTGGGGTGTCGGGAGCGAGTGTCACGATGGTGTCACACTGCCGGGAAAAGTCTCGGTCGTGGCTCACCACCAGGATGGCCGCTCCCCTGTCGGCCTGCCGGCGCAGATAAGAAGCTACGCGCAGGGTACTCTCACTGTCGAGGGCTGAGGTGGGCTCGTCGGCCAGGATGAGCGTCTTGGATAACATACCACAGAGGGAGAGCATGATGCGTTGCCGTTCGCCACCACTGAGCTCCCTCACCTTTTTCTCGTAGAGATGGGGTGAGAGTCCCAACAGCTCCCACTCATGAAACAGCAGGTCGGTGGAGAAAGAGACCGACTTGTTCTGCTTGAGGCTGAAAGGCATCGATACCATCTCACTCACCCATTCGGTGGGAAGAGAGAGCTCTTGGGGAAGGTAAGCGGTGGACTTGCGAAAACTCTCGGCTGAGGAGGGGGTGAGAAGTTCACCGTCGATACTGATAACACCTTCGTTGAGCTGGTGAAAACCCATCACGGCCTTGAGCAATGAAGTCTTGCCACACCCCGACTCGCCCATCAGACAACAGATGCTGCCATTGTCTATGCGCAGGGAGAGGTTGGAAAAGAGTAGTCGTTCTCCTGCCGACAATCTACCGTCTTTTATCTCTAACATCTTCTCTAATAATGTGTTGTTACTACAAAACTACAAACGATATTGTTGGTGAGTTTGTCTTGCCTGTTGCATAGAGAAAGAAGCTACTCTGCTACAGGCATGGCAAAGGTACAAAACTTTGCAGACATACGCAAATTTTTAAAGCATTTATTTTGTTGATATACAGACGGTTAATTCCTTCTTAAGGGTTTGAGTAGGTAGGGATAGTCAGGGAAATGACATTAGGTTTTGTAGAAGGTAACAAGAATAATTGAGATGATCTCATGGATGGCCGATTAAAAACTAAGGATAATAAAAAAAACATAACGTGCTAATAATGAATGAAAATCTTTTCATAACTTTGCAACGAATAAATAACAGAAAATCAGTTTTATTATGCTAAAAAAACTAAGACGAGTGTGGCTGCTGCTGATAGCGGTTACGCTTTACGCAGGAATGAGCTATGCCCAGACAGTGACATCGCCTACTATCAATGTTTTTGATTATGGTGACAACTCCTGTATCAGAGGAATGTCTGACAATGGTAAATGGGCTGTGTCTTTTGGACCATCAGCCTCTAATGGCAGTCTCTATGGCAACGCCCGACTGATAGATGTAACGACAGGGATTGGTACATCATTGGAGCCTGAGGGCACCGTTGTTACATCGATGTCGGCCAATGATGTGACCGATGATGGAAAGACCGTAGTGGGACAGATGAACGACCTGCCTGCCGTTTGGAGAGCATCGGAAGGATGGACTACCTTACCCTTGCCCGAGGGGTGGCTGAGTGGACAGGTGGATGCCGTGACACCCGATGGTAAGTTGGCGGCAGGAAGAGCCAACGACTATGGCAGTAGTTATAAGGAGCATCCCGTGCTGTGGAATATTGAGACAAAAACCATTATTGAGACGCCCAATTATCCCAAGAAAGGTATTCTCGGAGAGGACGATGGGATGGTGCGCTTTGATGGTATCTCAGCTGATGGACGTTATCTCACGGGTATCGTGTCATACAGTTATATGCTCAACCGCCTCTATTTCCTCTATGACAGAGAGAAAGCCGACTGGGTGGCGCTGGGATTTGATAAGGGAGCCGATGGGAAGTTCACGCCACAAAACAAAGGATTCTACTCGGTAGATGCCATGAATATCAGTACCAATGGCGAGTGGATTGGTGGTGTGGCCTATATGGTGAAGGAGCTTGAGAATAGTGACTATCCTGATGAATACAGAGTGCCCTTTACCTATCATGTGAGCGATGGACAATTTAAACTGTATGACGAAGCAGGCAGTCGTGACCATGGCTGTGTGTCAATAGACAACAAAGGAACGCTTTTCGTGGCTACCCCGCCCAACGACCCTCTCCGCACACTCTATGTGCGTAGCGGCAACTATTGGATTGGACTTGATGAGTTGCTGGAGCAGAACTATAACACCGACTTCTTCAGTAAGACCGGATATGACAATACGGGCACACCGATAGCTATCTCTGCTGATGGCAAGACGATGGCTGTTATCTCGTCGCCTTATGAGAGTTATATCATCTCGATGAACGAAGAGATTGCTGTGGCTGCAGGCAAGGTGAAGCTGCTGAAAGACTATTCAGTGATGCCGATGGCAGGTCAGGCTTTCTCAAAGATTAAGAACGTATCACTCACTTTCTCGCGTGCCGTAAAGGTACTGGCCAAAGCCGATGATATTACCTTGAAGTTGGAGGATGGTACTTTAGTGGCTCAGGCCAATTCGTTCACTGTCTCCTCTTCTAACAAACAGATGGTGGAGATAGGTTTCCGTACGCGTAGTCTTGAAGATGGTAAGAAATATGTACTCACCATACCGGCAGGAAGCTGTTCGCTTGCTGATGATGAGACCAATACCAACGAACTCATCACGGTGAACTATACAGGTAGGGCTGCCAAGCCCGTGGAGATGGTGACCGTGGCTCCAACAGAAGGTAGTAGTGTGACGGCGGTCAACCTCAGCACCAATCCTGTGCTGCTCACCTTTGACACTCAGGTGCAGCTCACAGATACAGCAAAGGCTGTGATTTACAGAAACGATGAGACTGAGCCTTTCTGCGACTTACAACTGCTTGACAAGAGCAATAGCAATCAGGTGCTGTTGTATCCTGTCGTGAGTCAGAACCTCTACCTCAACAATACCTATCGCTTTGTGGTGAGAGCAGGTAGTATCGCCGACGTAATGGGTGATAATGCCAATAGGGAGCTGGCGTTCATCTACCAGGGTGCTTATGAGCGAATCATCGTATCATCGGATACGCTTGTATATAAAGAAGATTTCAGTGATGGCGTGGCAAACATGCTGCTCTATGACGGCGACCATCTTATGCCAACAGAAGAGATGCAGGCCATTGATTTCAACTCGCCCACTGAGCGCCCATGGATTCCTGTAAAAGATGATAATGGCGATGACATGTGTGCTGCCTCTACCTCTGCTTACTATCCCGCAGGAAAGGCCGACGACTGGATGGTGACACCACAGTGCTATATCCCTGACCATAAGTGTGTGCTGAGTTTCCAGACACAGAGTTATAGGAAGAGCAAGGCTGATCGTCTGAAGGTGATGGTATGGACATCAGAGCGTGTACTCTCGTCGCTCTCGGCTGCCGATGTGGAAGAAATGAAGAGTAATGGAGTGGTAATCTTCGATGAACAGCTCTCGCCTGGTAGTAACGAGGAGGTACTGGCAGGCGACTGGACCAACTGGCAAGTATCACTCTCCAACTTCTCAGGCAAGAGCATCTATGTGGCTTTTGTCAATGAGAATGAAGACCAGAGCATCGTGTTTGTTGACAATGTGAAGATTGTGCGCAATAATGATGTATCTACCGCTATCACTACACCGGAGATGGTGGTAGCCAAGAATGAAGTGGCCATTGAGGGAAAACTGATAGTGAGAAACGAGAAAGCGACATTCAACAATGTTGAACTGAGTCTGCTCAACAGCAAGGGAGAACTGGTTGACAAGAAGGTAGAGGCCAACATCAACCTCAAGTATGGAACAACCTATAGCTTCGCCTTCAATAAAGCCCTCCCTCTGGTGATTGGCGAGGTGAATAATTACACTGTGGCAGTGAAGATTGACGAGGTGATAGATACCGTGAGAATGACGGTCAAAAACCTGTCGTTCAGTCCGATAAAGCGTGTGGTTGTAGAGAAGGCTACCGGTATGGATTGTGGTTTCTGTCCAGCAGGTATCCTCGGCTTCGAGTATCTCGAGAAGGTGTATGGTGACCGCGTGGTGCCAATCGCTTATCACACCTATGTGGGCGACCTCTATGAAAGCGGAATGACCGACTATACTTCTAATTTCCTGAAGCTCGTCAACTCACCTACAGCAAAAATCAATCGTGGAGCTATCGTCTCTTCACCTATGGAACAGACGGTGGTGAATGGTGAATACCACTATTCGTTCTTCAATGATGAAGGTTCCACCTGGGCTTCGCTCGTGGGCGATGAACTCGCAAAGGAGACAGAAGCAGAGCTCAATGTCACTGCTACCTATGACGAGGCTACAGAACGAGTGAGCGTGCCGGTGAATGTGAAATATGCACTCTCTGAGAGCAAACTCAATCACAGTATCTTTGTTGTTGTTACTGAAAACGGATTGCCAGGATATCAGTGTAACTATTATGCCCAGAAAGAGGACGAGAACCTCGGCGAGTGGGGAAAGGGTGGCAGCAATGCCTCTTCTTATGTGACCTATACGTTCAATGAGGTGGCTCGCACGCTTGTGGGCGACTCCTACTATGGAACAACGGGATATCTGCCCGCTAACGTGGAGGGAGGAAAGGAGTATAAGACCAACATCGTGTTTGGTAAACCTGCTGTCAACGATATCAACAACTGCGAGGTGAACTGTATGTTGATAAATGCCAATACGGGTAAGGTAATCAATGTGGCCAAGTCGCGCATCGTCACTCCTACTGCCATCCAGAGCACTATGACCAATGGCAATGATGTGAAGATGAGAGGACTGCAGGGTGCTGTGGAACTCATCGTGCCAGGAAGGTCGGTAGTAACCATATATGGCATGGACGGCCGACTTGTCAACGAGGCAGAGGTGCAGGGTAAGGCTGCTGTAGCAACAGCTGGCATGAAGGGCATCTTTGTAGTGAAGGTGACTACGGAGAAGGGAATGATCACCCGAAAAGTGATGGTGGAATAAAGAAAGGTTCCTCTGAAAAGAAACATAAGTGGGTGTATCAAGAAAATGATACACCCACTTATTAGTATCTGTGTGATGACGGAAGGATTATTCAGATTTCAACATCTTCTTTTTGTTGATGATGAGTCCTCGGTGATTGGAAGATTGGTTGATGAGACGTCCATCGATGGTATATGCCTTGCTCTCGTTCTTCATGCCAGAGATAGAGGGTTGCTTGATGGATGTGGCACCGCTCACCAATTTGTAAGTGGCTGTATAGATGGCAGAATGGTCAACGCCATCGGGGGTAAGCACGTTGGCCAATGATACAGTCACCTCACTGTTGGCATCAGCCTCGATGTAAGGAACAGCGATGGTGAGAATCTTTGCGTTGGCATCCTCGGGGTCAGTCTCTATCGTAGGAGTAACCTTTACAGAATCTGCCACACCATTCTTAATAAATTTCACCCAGACACCATCGAAATGACATACACCGTCGCCCTCCTCGCTCAGCCAGAGTTCGATGCTGCGCACATTGTCGAGCTCGGCACCGCTACGGGGAGTGAACTCGCTGGAGGGACGGTAGTTGACTGGCTGGTAGGTAAACTCGACGCCATAGGAACCGATAGCTCCAGAGACGGAAGAATAGGCCGACTGACCATCAGCACCATGTACATTGTTGAGGATGAGTTGGATAACACCGAAGTTTATATCGTCGCCAATCATATCCACCGGACGTCTCAATACTCCACGGAAATCGACGGCAAGTGTATTCTTGTCAATAAGTATGAGGGGGAGTTTCTCGCTGTAATAGTAGTTGCCTTCCATCTCAGCAGAACCATAAGACAATGTAGCCATAGGAGCATTGCTTCCTGACGTGGCTATCTCGCCATCAAAGGTGAAGGTCACCTGCGCCTGCTCGTTGTCGGCCATGTACCAAGAATAGAAGGTGTTCACTGCATTGGGAGTGCCCGTAGGTGTGTTGTTAGTAGAGATGAGTTCTATGGGCTTGTTGGTTGCTGTGTAGTTGATGGTGAGCTCACCGTTGTCGCCATAGATGCAGCTCTCATCGCCATCAGCATGGATGCCTGTCAGTCGGATGGCTATGTTCATCCCCTTGTTCACAACACCCTTGTTGTAGAGCGACATCATGGCCGACTTTATCTCTACCTGGATATAGGCATTGTTGCTCGTGGCTACCACATCCACAGTCTGACCGCCTACAATGAGTTGGGCACCGCCTACTGCAACCTTCTTGCTGAACAAGAGAGAGATATTGGCTGAACCCACTTCTAACACATTACCCTGGGCAGGACTGATGCTGACAAGGGTGATGGGCACGGTACCTGCAGTAAACTTCGCTGACACAGTGCCATAGTTCATCACAAATTTGGCAAGGAAATAATAAGTGGTGCCTGCAGTGACTGTGAGGTCGTATGCACGAGGACTATAGTTACCATTCCATTCGGGCTGGACAGGTGACTGTGTGGAATAGCTGCCGTCGGTATATAGGTCGAACACCTCTGGAGTGGTGAGACTGAGCGTACCATCGGAAGGAGCAGTGAACACGGCATATACACTCTTAAAAGCATGGGTTTGCTGAGTGAGTTCAAAGGTGGCACCATCTGTCAATATCCATGGGGTATCGGCAGACAGACCATCGGCAGCTGAGGCTGAGAGAGTAACTGATATGATAGAAAAGACTATCAGTAACAATCGTTTCATGCGTTCAATGACATGAGTAAAAGGGGTAATTGCTTGTTTCATTATCTGTTGTATTTAGTTGTGTTATAGGGCAAAATTACTCATTTTCTACTAAATATAAGTCAAAGAGATATTTTTTTTGATTTTTTGCGTAACTTTGCAGAGATTATGGAGAGAAAAGCAAATTGGCGAATGCCGGCAGAATGGGAAGAACAGTGGGGTGTGCAACTGACATGGCCCCATGAGGCTACCGATTGGAGAGAAATGCTTGGAGAGATTGAAGCCACGTACGTAGAAATGGCCATAGAGATCGCCAAGAGAGAGCGGCTCATCATCGTAGCACCCCAACCGGAGAAGGTGAGAGAGCAGATTGCTCTCAAGGCTGGACAGCAGTTGGCTGACAGTATAATGATGATGGCATGTGATACCAACGACACCTGGGCGCGCGACCATGGCTTCATCTCTCTCATGGATGAGCAGGGGAAGATAAGACTGCTGGATTTTAAGTTTAATGGGTGGGGAGAGAAATTTATGGCTGACAAGGACAATGCCATCAACCGACAGCTCTTTGACCAAGGAATGGTGAAGGGAGAATACTTGTCGCACCTTGATTTCGTGCTCGAGGGAGGAGCGATAGAGAGCGATGGAAAAGGAGTGGTGATGACCACTACACACTGTCTGATGGCCCCACACAGAAATCAACCCCTGACGAAAGACGAAATAGAGCAGCAACTGAAGGAGAGACTGAAGGCCACTCATGTGTTATGGATAGATCACGGAAATCTTGTAGGAGATGATACCGATGGGCATATTGATACGCTGGTGAGGATGGCTCCCAATAACACCTTATTATATATAGGGCCTGGAGAAGAGGGGGACGAGCAATATGAAGAGTTGGCAAGGATGAAGCAGCAGTTGGCTCAACTCACACGCCCCGATGGGCATCACTATCGACTGATAGAGTTGCCTATGCCAAATGCTATCTATGACGAGGGAGAACGGTTGCCTGCTACTTATGCCAATTTTCTCGTGATGAACGGCGCAGTGCTCTGTCCTACCTATGGACAAAGAGAGAAGGATGAGCTGGCAATGAAACTCATTGCGCAGGCCTTCCCAGGAAGAGAAATCGTGGGGATAGACTGCCGCAGTGTCATCAGACAGCATGGCTCATTGCATTGCTGCACCATGCAATACTATCCTAACGAAGCAGGAACAGAAGAATAAATGGAAGAAAAGAAATAGAACAATGAAAATAGGATTTCTACAACAGCACAATGTCGAAGACAGAAAGACCAATATCGTGAGACTGGCAGAAGGTGTGGCTGACTTGGCCAAGCGAGGAGCACAACTCATCGTGTTGCAAGAGTTACATAATTCGCTGTATTTCTGTCAGACAGAAGATGTGAGACTCTTCGACCTGGCTGAAACCATCCCTGGACCCTCAACGCAGCTCTTTGGTGAACTGGCCAAGGAACATCATGTGGTGATAGTGACCTCGCTCTTTGAGAAGAGAGCGGCGGGACTCTATCATAATACGGCAGTGGTGATAGAGGCCGATGGTAAGATAGCAGGAAAATATAGGAAGATGCATATCCCTGATGACCCCGCATACTACGAGAAGTTCTATTTCACACCAGGCGACCTCGGTTTTCATCCTATCAACACGTCGGTGGGAAAACTAGGCGTGATGGTGTGTTGGGACCAGTGGTACCCAGAGGCTGCCCGACTGATGGCGTTGCAGGGAGCCGAACTGCTGATTTATCCCACAGCTATAGGTTATGAGAGCAGTGATGCTGAAGAAGAGCAGCAACGACAGCGAATGGCCTGGCAAACGGTGCAGCGAGGACATGCTGTGGCTAATGGATTGCCTGTGGTGGCTGTCAACAGGGTGGGACATGAGCCTGACCCATCGGGCCAAACCAATGGAATAACTTTCTGGGGAACATCATTCGTGGCAGGCCCCCAGGGAGAACTCATCTATGAAGCATCGACGGATGAGGAGGAGAGCGTGATCGTTGACCTGGATATCGCACATAGCGAACAGGTGAGAAGATGGTGGCCTTTCCTCAGAGACAGACGCATAGACAGCTATCAGGAGATAGTGAAACGATTTATAGACTAAGGTGGAGGAATGGCTCCGCCTCCTCATTGTGGAGGATAGGATAGGAGAGAGACGCTCTCCACGTAAGAAACAGCAAACTTCAAACAACCCAAAAAGAATATGTCGTCGAATTTAAGATTTCAGGTGGTAGAAGAAGCCTTTAAGAAAAAGGCTGTAGAAGTGGCCACTCCAAAAGAAAGACCTTCAGAGTATTTTGGTAAGTATGTGTTTAACAGGCAGAAGATGTATAAGTATCTCTCTGCCGATGTTTACCAGAAACTCGTGGATGTGATTGATAATGGGACACGACTCGATCGCTCAATAGCCGATGCAGTGGCAGAGGGAATGAAACGATGGGCTATGGAGATGGGAGTGACCCATTACACCCACTGGTTCCAACCCCTCACTGAGGGCACTGCAGAGAAACACGATGCCTTCGTGGAGCACGACGGTAAAGGGGGAATGGTAGAGAACTTCAGTGGAAAATTGCTCGTACAGCAGGAACCAGATGCCAGTTCTTTCCCTAACGGTGGAATAAGAAACACTTTCGAAGCAAGAGGTTACTCGGCATGGGACCCAACGTCGCCTGTGTTTATCATCGATGATACACTCTGCATACCCACGATATTTATCTCTTATACGGGAGAAGCACTTGATTATAAGGCGCCACTGCTGAGAGCATTGCATGCTGTAGATAAGGCTGCTACCGAGGTGTGCAAATACTTCTATCCTAAGGTGCAGAAAGTGACGTGTAACTTGGGATGGGAGCAGGAGTATTTCCTTGTGGATGAAGGACTCTATTCGGCTCGACCAGACCTGATGCTCACAGGAAGAACACTGATGGGACATGAGAGTGCCAAAAACCAACAGATGGATGACCACTATTTTGGAACAATTCCTGATAGAGTGCAGGCATTTATGAAAGACCTTGAGATACAGGCACTCGAACTGGCTATCCCCTGTAAGACAAGGCATAACGAGGTGGCTCCCAATCAGTTTGAACTGGCTCCTATCTACGAGGAGTGTAACTTGGCCGTGGATCACAACATGCTTCTCATGTCGCTCATGAAGAAGGTGGCACGCAACCATGGCTTCCGTGTGTTGCTGCATGAAAAGCCTTTTGACGGCATCAATGGCTCGGGTAAGCATAATAACTGGAGCTTGGCTGCAGATAACGGTGTGCTGTTGCATGCGCCGGGAAAGACAGCTGAGGAGAACCTAAGGTTTGTGGTGTTTATCGTGGAGACACTCAAGGCAGTTTATCTGCATAACGGATTGCTGAAGGCAAGTATCATGAGTGCTACCAATGCACATCGTCTTGGAGGCAATGAAGCTCCACCTGCCATCATCTCTTCTTTCTTGGGAAAACAACTCTCCGAACTGCTTGACCATATCGAGCAGATGGATACGAAGGAGGTCTTCAATCTGAAAGGAAAACAAGGAATGGCTCTGGATATTCCACAGATACCGGAACTCGTTATCGATAACACAGATAGAAACCGTACAAGTCCCTTTGCTTTCACTGGTAACAGATTTGAATTCAGAGCAATAGGCTCGGAGGCTAACTGCGCATCAGCGATGATAGCACTTAACTCGGCTGTGGCAGAGGTGCTGACCGATTTTAAGCAGCGCGTGGATGCACTGATAGACAAGGGAGTGAGCAAGTTGACTGCACTCCTCGATGTGTTGAGGGAAGATATCGTGATCTGCAAACCTATCCGCTTCGATGGTAACGGATATAGTGAGGAATGGGTGAAGGAAGCATCCAGAAGAGGTCTGGATACCGAAAAAAGTTGTCCGCTGGTCTTTGAAAGATATCTTGATGATACATCGGTGAAGATGTTTGAAAACACCAAAGTGATGACTCGCAAAGAACTGGAAGCAAGAAACGAGGTGAAATGGGAAACCTATGTCAAAAAGGTGCAGATAGAAGCACGTGTCATGGGAGACCTGTCAATGAATCATATCATCCCCGTATCCACCCATTATCAGAGTCAGCTCATCAGAAACGTGCAGAGCATGAAGGCTGTCTTCGATGAAAACAAGGCTGCCCGACTGAGCGTGAGAAACATGAAGCTCATAGAGGAAATAGCCGAGAGAACAGAGCGTATCGAGCAGTTGGTAGATGAACTTACGGAGGCAAGAAGGGTGGCCAACCGCATAGAATCTATCCATCACAGAGCCATCGCATATCATGATACGGTGGAGCCAAAAATGGAGGCTATAAGATACGAAATCGATCATCTCGAGATGATTGTGGAGGATGGATTGTGGACGCTACCTAAGTACAGAGAACTGCTGTTTATTAGATAATAAGTTAAAAAAATGCAATTAGTTTCATTGCTCTATGAAATTATTGTAACTTTGCACAAAGAACAATCCTAATGATGCCGACGATAAGGTTGGCATAGAGGAAAAATGTGGGTCTGAACAGAGATTGGCAAAATTGTCGATAGTTGTTCAGGCCTGCCTTAAAAAAGCTTGGAAGCGTGAAAATAAAGGAAGTGTTATGCGCCCTTGAACAGTTCGCGCCTCTGCCCTTGCAGGAAGACTGGGATAATGCCGGCCTGCAGGTTGGATTAACAGAGGCGGATGTGTCAGGGGCTTTGTTGTGTCTTGATGTCAACGAAAACATCATCGATGAGGCTGTGAGAAAACAGTGTAATCTGGTGGTGGCACATCATCCTTTGCTCTTTAAGGGACTGAAGACAATATCGGATGCCGACTATGTGCAACGTACAGTGATGAAGGCCATTATGAATAAGGTGGTCGTTGTGGCTATGCACACCAATATGGACAATGCCAAAGGGGGTGTCAACTATAAAATTGCCGAGAAACTCAAACTGCAGGACGTGAAGTTTTTTGCCACCATGCAAAGAGCTGGAACAGAGGCAGGAAGCGGAGTGATAGGGCAGTTGGAGAAAGAGATGACAGCCGTGGAGCTGATGGATGAGCTGAAGAGCGTGTTCCATACCTCGGTGGTGAAAGGCAATGAACTGCTGAAGAGGCCTATTCGGAAAGTGGCTATATGCGGAGGAGCTGGCGACTTCCTGTTGCAGCAGGCTATCGATGAAGGGGCTGATGCTTTTATCACGGGAGAGATGCACTACCACGTCTATTTCGGACATGAGCAGCAACTGCAGATAGCGGTAATAGGGCATTATGAGAGTGAACAGTTTACGGCGGAGATCTTTAGAGATATCATCAGCAATGCCTGGCCTCAGCTGCCCATATTCATCGCAGAGACTAACACCAACCCTGTGAACAACTATTGAAAAGAGAGATTATCTATCATACTAATAAAATAAAGAATAAAAAATGGCAAAGAAAGATCCTACAGATTTGTCGGTGGAGGAGAAATTGAAGACCCTCTATCAGTTGCAGACAGCGCTGTCGAGCATTGATGAAAAGAGAGCACTGCGTGGCGAACTCCCTTTGGAGGTGCAAGACCTGGAAGACGAAATAGAAGGTCTGACCATACGTATCGAGAAAATCAAGGCAGATATCGATGACTTCCAGAGTGCGGTGATTAAGAAAAAGGCTGAGATTGAGCAGGCTCAGACAAGTGTAAATAGATACAAGGAGCAGCTCAACGAGGTAAAGAACAACCGTGAGTATGATACGCTTAGCAAGGAGATAGAGTATCAAGAGCTTGAAATAGAGCTCTGTACAAAGAAAATCAAAGAGGCTAACGCACGCATCGGAGAGAAAAAGGAAGAACTCGTAAACAATGAGAGCCTGCTTGATGAGAGAAAAAGAGACCTGGAGGTGAAACGTGGAGAACTCGATGAGATTATGGAGGAAACACGTGCCGAGGAGGAGAAACTCCGTGAACGTGTGAAGGAGTTGGAGGCAAAGATTGTTCCAGGACTGCTCACTTCTTTCAAACGAATCAGAAAGAACGCAAGAAACGGATTGGGTATCGTGTATGTGCAGCGTGATGCCTGCGGAGGATGCTTCAATAAGATTCCACCTCAGCGTCAGTTGGATATCAAGATGCACAAGAAAATTATTGTCTGTGAATACTGCGGACGAATAATGATCGACCCCGAATTGGCTGGCGTAAAGCAGGAGCAGCCTGTTGAGGAAAAGAAAAAGACCACGCGTAAGCGCGCTATAAAGAAGACAGTGAAAACAGATGAGGAAGAAGGGTAAACACTCTATCCTCTTTGTCTGTCTTGGCAATATCTGTCGCTCCCCAGCTGCCGAAGGAATACTGAGGCAGATGGCGGAGCAACAGGGTGTTGCACAGATGATGGATATTGACTCGGCTGGAATAGGAGGATGGCATGTGGGACAGCTGCCTGACAGTAGAATGCGTCGGCATGGAATGAAACATGGTTATGACTTCTGTAGCAGAGCAAGGCAGGTGGAAACGGCTGATTTCGAGAGATTTGATATGATTGTCGCTATGGATGATGACAACTATGCAAATCTGATGAGGATGGCACCGACCATAGCACATCAGAAGAAAATCTGCAAGATGGCAGCGTTCTTCAGACATCATCCTAATTGCAATGATGTGCCAGACCCCTATTATGACGGTGATCAGGGTTTTGAAGATGTCATAGAATTGCTGGAAGATGCCTGCAGTGAGCTGCTTGCACAGTTATGTGTCAACGAATGATTTTCATTTTTGGGCTATGATATGGCAGCGGTGGTTGTGGAAGAGGGCATTAGTGTTGTTGATGCTTTGGTTCCCAATCAGTATCGCTGCAGATGACTGGGATGATCATTTTCATGAATGGGTCGCATTAGAGGAGATTGCAGAGGAAGATGCAGAAGAGCTCTATCTGCAACTCTCAGAACTGGCCGAAGAACCATTCAATATCAATACTGCAACGCAAGAGGAGTTGGAAAGCCTGCCGTTTCTTTCCGAACGTGAGGTGGAGGAACTCTGTGCTTACATATATCTTCATGGATCAGTGAAGTCGTGGGGAGAACTGGTGGCAATAGAGGCTTTAGACTTCACAAAAAGACAGTTGCTCAAACATTTTGTGTATATCGGTGAGGTGGAGCAACCCTTACCTAAACTGAAAGATTTTCTTAACGGAGGGAAACATAAGTTGATAGCTACTGTGCAAGTGCCTTGTTATCAGCGAAAAGGAGATAAAAAAGGCTATGCAGGCTATCCTTACAAACATTGGTTTCATTATTCTTACAAATACAGAAAACATCTTAAGATGGGACTTGTGGGCGCGCAAGATGCAGGAGAACCATGGGGCACCGGATGTAATAAGATGGGCTATGACAACTACTCTCCTTATCTTCAACTCTCTGAGATGGGAAAACTGGAGCAGCTGGTATTAGGACGGTATAGGGCTAACTTCGGACTTGGCTTGATCTCAGGTTCTTCGTTCTCTCTCGGAAAGAGTGGAATGCTCACCTCTCTTGGACGTACAACACAGGGACTGAGAGCCTTCTCTTCTCGTTCTACATCCGACTATTTACAAGGGATTGGCATAACGATGAAAATGAGTAATAAGTTGAAAATCACTGCATTCGCATCTTATAGATGGCTCGACTGTACACTCAATAAGGATGGTACGGTGGCTACTATTATATCTTCTACATATCATAGGACCAAGACGGAGATAGAGAAAAAGAATAACACTGAAGAGGCTACTTATGGAGGAAGTGTGGCGTTCTCAGACAGAGGATGGCATCTCTCACTCAATATGATGAATACCCATCTCAACCGTCCACTTCATCCCTATTATTCAGGCAGTCTTTATCGGAAATACTATCCCTCGGGGAGCAGTTTTACTAACACATCTCTTGCTTATGCCTATCATCATCCTTCCTTCTCGCTCAATGGAGAGACTGCTATTGATAAGAAAGGAGCATTGGCGACCATCAACCAGTTGACCCTAAGTAAGATAAACAACATTGATATTCTCTTCGTACAACGATATTATCAATATAAGTATGAAGCACTTAGGGCACATAGCTTTGGAAACAATTCCAAGGTACAGAACGAGACAGGGGTCTGTCTCGGAGTGAATTGGCAACTAAGGCCTCAAATCAAACTCATGGCTTATTCCGACTATTCGTATCATCCATGGGCAAGATATCGGGTTTCACAGGCATCTCACAACTGGGAGAATCAGTTGACTGCTACTCTACAAAAAAAATCGTGGCAAATAGGAATGAGATATAGACTGAAAATGAGTGAGAAAGACAATACCAGTCATAGTGCGCTCTATCAGTTATGGGAGCAGCGTGCCCGTTTATCTGTCTCTTATACACCCTCGGCGCAGTTGACCTTAACAACCGAGGGCGATTGGTGTTATGTAGCCAATGCGGATGCTGATAAAGGAGTGGCCATCAATCAGAAAGTTGTATGGCAAAAAGGAAGGATAAAACTAAAATTCTCAGGAACTTACTTCTGTACAGATAGTTATGATAGTAGGATGTATGTTGGTGAGCCCACTCTCAATAGCTGTTTCTCCTATCCTATGTTGGAAGGTAGGGGTGTGAGATGCGCTGTGATGGCACATTATGATGTAGGAAGCATGATGTATTTGGCTGCAAAAATTGGAATGACGAGCTACTTCGACAGAGATGTAATCAGTAGCGGACAGCAGCAAATCAACCAATCTTCGAAAACAGATATAGAGGTGCAGGGGTGCATAAAATTTTGATGACAACTCTGGCTTAATCCCAAATCGGTCATTCACCGCAGATTTCGGAATAGTCAGGTATCTGTTTCAAAAATTGCATGCTGTGTTGTTCATAGTTCATCTTACAGCAGTAATGCTGTAGTCCATTGCTCACCACTAAGTAGTCCACATGAAGGAGAGTGTTATAGCTCGCAATCTGCTCGAAAACCTGTTGCGAGATGGTGATATGAGGAGCTTTATATTCGATAATCATCCTTGGTTGCATATACCTATTATATAATAAGGTGTCGCAACGCAGGCGTTTGGTACCAATTTTCAGCTCCATCTCATTGGCAAGGAGCGCTGTAGGATATCCTTTGTGCTGTGTGAGATAATTCACAAAATGTTGGCGCACCCATTCTTCTGGTGTCAGCTTAACATATTTTCTTCTCAGCGAGTCAAAGATAAGTCTTTTCCCCTTTTCCTCCCTTATTCTAAAGTCTGCTGATGGCAAATTGAGTTGTATCATGCGTTAATCAGTGCTCTTTTTTGTAGCTCAATCGGTTTTTCTTTATTATCTTTGCAAAGATAATGCAAATAGGAAGTAAAACTATCATGTATTCAATGATTCTTTTGCAGAGAAGTTCATTTTCCGAACTTAGCTTATCAAAACATAGAGAATATAGCAATGGCAGAGACAAAAACGAAAACCTTTGACGGAATCATGCGCGAACTCGAAGCATGTCATTATGCTCCTATCTATTATCTGATGGGAGAGGAGGCGTATTATATTGACAAGATAAGCAACTATATAGCAGAGCATGTGCTTAAACCAGAGGAGCGTGATTTCAATCAGACGGTCTTTTTTGGTTCCGACGTGACTGCCTCACAGGTGGCTGATGCTGCCAAACGCTATCCCATGATGTCTGAGTACCAGGTGATAATCGTTAAGGAGGCTCAGAATCTCAAGAATACCGATGCGATAGAGAGCTATCTTCAGCATCCCTTGGCCTCCACAGTGCTGGTCTTCTGCCATAAGAATGGGGTATTAGACCGACGGAAGAAGATAAGTGGACTTATCGATAAGGTGGGTGTGCTTTTTGAGAGCAAAAAGCTGCGTGATAGGGAACTACCTGCATTTATTGAGAACTATCTCCGTGGGAGGAGAACAAGTATAGACGAAAAGTCACTTCAGCTCATTGCTGATGCTGTAGGAGCTGATCTGTCACGATTGATAGGGGAGTTGGATAAACTCTTGTTGGCGCTTCCTGAAAACGACAAACGCGTTACACCTCAAGTGGTGGAAGACCAGATAGGGGTGAGTAAGGATTTCAATGCTTTTGAACTGAAAGAGGCTATTGTCAATAAGAATGTGATGAAAGCCAATCAGATTATTCAGTATTTTGATGAGAATCCAAAGGCAGGAAGTATCTATGCCCTCCTTCCAATGCTGTTCAATTATTTTCAGAATCTCATGGTGGCCTATTATTGTCCACAGCGCAATCATCCAGATGCGCTTGCTCAATGGCTCGACCTCAAGAACAGTTGGGCAACGAAAGACTATCTCACTGGCATGAGAAATTTCACTGGAATGAAAGTGATGAATATAATTGCCAAAATAAGAGAAATAGATGCCAAAAGTAAGGGTTTAGATAACCCAAATACCCCTTCAGGAGAGCTGATGAAGGAGCTAATCTATTATATTTTGCACTGATTTTTCGTGTTTTTGGGCCTTTTTTTTTCTAGATTGAACACTCCAGAAGGGGTGTTTTTTTTGACTTAACCTCTATTGTTTTCAGTCATTTAGGTTCATTTTTCCCCCCTTGAGAATCGCGTATTTTGAAATAAATTACCATCGGTTCGGAATTCTTAAAAAAACACCATTTTTCTGTTTTTTATCCTCTAAGAATTCAGTATTAACAATCCTTTGCGTATAGTTTTGTATATTTTGATTTGTAAAGATAATCATCGCAGTTTACAATATCGAACATAAATACATGTCAATACAAATTCAAATACATATGTTTTGGTTTACGAATTTAGATATACAAACTAATAATTTCAGTTTGAAGAATAATACTTATACGCATGCGGTCTAAATGCACGATGTATAAAATCATAATAATCAGAGGTTTATATTGATTATTTTGCGAAACACTCAAAGTAATATGCGGGTTTTAGGCATCTAAATTTGCATGTTATCCAACCAAATAGTGTGTTTAAATAATCATTTCTACCTAGGAATCAATGTGTTACATAAATATATTAGAATTTGCTTTAAGTATGAAAATCGAATATATGATACAGGTATATGGATATATGAGTTTGTTTATACAGATGTGCTTTACAATTTACACATGTAATTATCAAAATTAAATATTCCATTTTCTAAATTATTTCTACAATTGTTGCTAGTCTCAAAAAAATGATTTATCTTTGTAAACTCAAAGAGAAAACCGGCGATTAGCCAAAAAATGCCCCTGTTTAAGCATGAAAGATAGAATTAGAGAGATTATGGAGTCGCAGCATATGAGTCAACAAGTGTTTGCTCAGTTCATCGAAATGGCTCCCGCAACACTGAGTAGTATATTCAATGGTCGCACCCGTCCCACTCTCAACATTGTCGAAGCGATCAAGAAGAAGATACCTGCCATCAATACCGACTGGTTGATGTTTGGTCAAGGACCGATGTACATCGACCAAGTTGCTCCCCAAGAGCCATCACTCGATTTTGGTGATAGTGTCTTACAGGGTACTCAGGTACCTGTTGCTTCGTCTCAGGATTTGTACTCCCCCACACCTGTTCCCTCTCATCATCCTCGTCAGGAAATGGTAAGAGAAGAGATAAGACTTGTGGAGAAGCCCCAACGCAAGATAACTGAGATACGTATCTATTTTGATGATCTTACCTTTGAAACCTTTGTTCCAGATCGCTCCAAATAGTGTGATGTGAGTGGGTGTTGAAGGCGAAAATAAAAAAATATCAGAATAATTCTGTTTTTTATTTGGAGAATTTGATTTTATTTCCTACCTTTGCACTCGCTTTTGAGAAAGCATTACCATTTTTAAGATGGTGCCCGTAGTTCAGTTGGTTAGAGCGTCAGATTGTGGTTCTGAATGTCGTGGGTTCGAGTCCCACCGGGCACCCACCAACAGCCGCAGATTCCTGTTTAGGTATTTGCGGTTTTTTTATTCCTTATTATTTATTCATATTTGACTTTATATACGAGACTATTATGAAGGAGATATTAGCTTTTCTGCGCGATTTGGAGCAAAATAATCACAGAGAGTGGTTTAATGCCAATAAGGAGCGCTATTTGAAGGTTCGGAAGCGATGGGATATGTTTTGTGAGGAGTTGATAGACGAGATAGGTGCTTATGATGCTGACATCGCCAAGCTCTCGCTCTCTGATTGTACCTATCGCATTTATAGAGATACCAGATTTAGTAAGGATAAGACCCCATACAAGACCCATTTTGGCGTTTTTCTGGCCAAGGGTGGCAAGAAATCGATGCATGCCGGTTATTATTTTCATCTTGGCACGGGAAGAGCCTCTGACTATCCCTATGCGTACATGCTTGCAGCTGGTAATTACTGCTATGATTCTCGTGCTGTCAATATCCTTCGTGAGGATATAAGCGAGGGTTGGGAAGAATTTAGTCAACAGATACTCGGTGGGGTGGATGATGGCTTTGTGGCGGATATGGATGGTGCTCTGAAGCGTGTGCCTAAAGGTTATTCGTCTGATGCACCATACGCTGACTGGATGCGCATGAGGAGCTACTGTCTTGTTGCCACATTGTCTGATCAGGATATATTGCGTAGCGACCTTGCCAAGCGTATAGCTGTGCGTATGAAATCTACTAAACCCTTTATTGATTATATCAACAGAGCTGTTGATTATGTCAATGAAGAGGACTCAAACTTATGAGGAAGTAGTGGTTTGGTGTTTGAGAAAGAACGATAAGACTCAGATGTTGCTTATTTCTTGTCGCTTATCAAGGATTTGTAGAAAATAAAAAAGGAGAACTTAGCGTTCTCCTTTTTTATTTTTCTCCTAATAATAAGGAAATCACATCATTCCTACTTTCTGTATTAGTTGTTAGGCTGTGCAGGAGCCTGTTCCTGCTGAGCCTCGTTGGCTTTGGCAGGAGCAGCCTGTTTGGGCTGGCTTGCGCCAAATCCTGGGAGATTGTTGGGGTTGGTCACGGGATTCTCTACATTCTCCATCACTGACGAGCCAGAAGCAGCCTGAGGGAGGGTGTAAGCGGTAGCAATGCTAATGACCACCATAGCGATTGCCAGTCCCCATGTAGCTTTTTCAATGAAGTTGGTAGTTTTACGGACGCCACCAATCTGGTTGTAAGATGAGAAACTTGATGCCAGTCCGCCGCCTTTTGACTCTTGGATGAGTACGATGGCAATCATCAGCGCAGATGCGATGCAAATAAGAATTACTAAAATTGTGTACATTTTTACTTTTTATTTGTTGTTATTTATTATCAATTTCTCCAAAAAACGGATTTGGTCTGCAAAGTAAGCATTTTTTTTTGGATAATTCAAACTTAATCGCTGAATAATTTCTAAAGCCTTCGAATATCTGCCCTGTTTGATATAAATTCGGGCTAAAGTTTCTGTAAAATAGCTTTCTTCTATGTCATTTTCGCTATCTTTTTCATTTTCTTCAGCTATTTGCGGTTGATATACCACATTGTCGTTGAGAACGATTTTCCCGGTATCGTTTTGGATGAAATTATCAATGAGTTGTTGTCCCTTTAGCAGTGGAGTTTTTTCTTCTTCTTGCTGCTCCTCGTTGTCACATTCGAGCAGATATGCCACATAATCTACGGTAGCGTCGGCCGGTGTAGGTTTCCGTTTTTGGCTATTGTGTTCTTCCTCGGTCTCCTGTGGTATTGTTTTAAGGAAGCTGTCAATGAGTGTGAGTGTTCTGTTGCTATCGTTTTTAGGAGCTGTTGCTATCGATGTGTTATTGTTTCTAAGCTGGTAATGTGCGGCCTCCACCATCTGGAAGAGCACTTTTCTGTTGGTGATATATACCGAAGCAGCTCGCAACTCTTCGTCGAACATCGGATCGTGCAACAGATAGAGGTTTTGCAGCATCAGCAGTCGCGCTGTCTGATAGTAAGGATAGAGTGCCAGCAATGAGCGCAACTCATAGAGAGAGTCGCGATCTAAGTTTTGTGGGTTCTTGATGAGTGCTGACAGATTCATATCTTCTGTTTAATCTTCTTTGTTAGTGCATTCTTTTTTTTTTTTGTATTCCCCTACCAGTTGGCCACGGTGGCGTTGAATATCTGGTCGGTTATTTCCTTCACCATTTGTGTTACCAGTTCCTCCTGAACGGAGTTGAGCGATTGTGTTGTCTCGTAGGTGGCAGCAGCAGTAAACTGTCTTTCAAAGTCTTCGCTGTGGTTTTTATTGTTTGTAAACCTCACGTTGACTGTCATAGAGAGTTCTGTCTGCGCTGAATATCCTTCGCTCGATACCGATTTGTTTCTCTGTTCGTAGCGTGTTATTTCCCCCTCTATCTTCATATCTCCGTTTCGTCTTACCTGTATGAGTTTAGTATGGTTGGCAAAGATATCCTTCAGTTGGTTGTTGAAGATGCTTGCCATGGGGCCCCATACGTAGCTTGATCTGATAGGGAAGTCATTGATTTGTATCGTCTTGGTCTTTGAGTAGTCGATACTTGCCCCATTAAATTTGTATGAAACGGAGCAACTCATTGCAAAGACGATGGTGAGAGCGAGCAGGATAGCGTATTTTGTTTTCATTTTTCTTCCAATCCGTATTGTTTCAGTCTTCTGTAGAGTGTTCTGTCTGAGATACCCAGTTCCTGTGCCGCTTTTTTTCTGTTTCCACCGTTTCTCTCCAGTGCTTTTTCCAGCGTTTGTCGTTCCAGTGTGTTGAGATTGAGACTTTCCTGTTCTTTGTTGTTTGCCGAGTGATACTCCACATATTCCTCTGCGATGGCATCTTCGGCAATAGGAGCGATGGGTGCTGTCGTTGTTTGCAGGAAGTTTTGTGCGCCATGCGTCTCTTCTTCGGCAAATCGTTTTTTCAGCATACTAATATCCCTACGCAGGTCGTTAACATTTCCTCTCAGTTCATAGAGTATTTTGTATAGAATTTCCCTTTCATTCTCAAAGTTGTGGTCATTCTTCTTGCTGACCATTGTGAGTTGTGTACTCTCCTGGTCCTGTGGGATAAATTTCCTCAGCTGTTCGGGTGTGATGAGTCTTTCGGTGCTGAGGATAGAGATTTGTTCGGTGATATTCTTTAGCTGTCTCACGTTTCCTGGCCATTTGTAGTGCATGAGCATTTCTTTGGCTTCGGGTGTGAGTGTCACTTTCTCCATGCGGTATTTCTCTGCCATCTGCAGTGCAAAGAGTCTGAACAGCAGTGAGATATCCTCTCCTCTATCTCTCAGTGGAGGCATTTGTATGGAGATGGTATTAAGACGGTAGTAGAGGTCTTCTCTGAATTGTCCCTCACTGATAGCCCTTTGGATATTGACGTTGGTGGCAGCTACGATACGCACGTCTGTTTTTCTCACGTCAGTAGCTCCCACAGGGATATATTCTCCTGTCTCGAGAACGCGTAGCAGTCTTGCCTGGGTGGCTAAGGGCAGTTCTCCCACCTCATCGAGAAAGAGTGTTCCCTTGTCGGCCACTCCAAAATATCCCGGTGAATCATTGATAGCTCCGGTAAATGCACCTTTCACATGTCCGAAGAGTTCGCTATCTATCGTTCCTTCTGGAATGGAGCCGCAGTTGATGGCAAAATATTTTTCCCTTCTTCTTGGTGAACTATCGTGTATGACCCTTGGGATAATTTCCTTTCCCACACCACTTTCGCCCACGATGAGTACGCTCACGTCGGTTGGTGCCACCTGTAGGGCGACATCGAGTACATGATTGAGGGCATCGCAATTGCCCACAATATTGTATCGCTGTTTGATATTTTGCAGTTCGGAGACTTTCATTCGTTCTACAAAGTTACATCTTTTGGATGATATTGTAGTTTTTTTCAGCAATAATTTATTGTTTTTTGTCGAATTTTATCAACAACAATCCTATTGCCGTCCAAATCAGTTCCCTTAATCTCACCAGCAGTGCCACGAAGATGCCAGCGTCGAGTGTCATGGCGAGTCCTTTTGCCGACATGAGAAATCCTCCCTCTCTTCCTCCGAGTTGCAGTGGCAGGAAGAAGAGCATGTTGGCAAAGAGTGAGGTGAAGGCTAAGATGAGGATACATGCGATATAGTTGACTGAGGGCATGATGACCAAGAGGATGAAATAGATTTCCAGAGCCGACAGTACCCTGCATGCCAGTTCCAGCACCACTGCCGTGACGAATGTTTTTCTGTTTTGTCCATGTAGCACGGCGATATTTTGGTCGATGCTAGCGAGTTGTTCTTCGTGCCGTTCGATGAAATGCTGTGCCTTTTTCTTTATCATTGGGAAATGGCTAAGCATATTCATACACCTCACTGCTATCCCCTTTTTATATCCTTTGATGAAAAACCATATGGCCAAGGTGCAGAAGGCAGTGATAGCCAACAGCATGATAGTCATAGGTATAGACAGCTGTTGGGTGAGAAGGTAGAGCACCACGGAGAGCAACCAGAACCAGAAGTGAGAGAAGATGTGTGTCATGGCATAGAGGATGACTGATGCCGATGCTTTTTCGGTGCCGATCTTTGGTGCGAGTGACATCACCCTATATGGTTCTCCTCCCATCATACCCCCAGGTGTGGCGTAGTTGAGTGCGAATCCCGACACGGTCACCTTATAGAGCCACCAAAAGGATATCTTCTCTCTGTTCAGACTCCTGATGATTATCCACCATGCAGAGGTGTTGAAGATGTAGAGCACAAACCAAAGCAGGATAACAGCGAGAAACCAGTATCCTGCTCTGTTGATGCCTTGCCACACCTGGTGAAAGTCGAGTTGACTCACCATGATCACCAAGACCGTCAGTCCGAAGATGAAGAATCCGTTTTGGTATTTCTTTTTCATTCAGCTGTTTTTTTCTCCTGCTGTTTATCTTCGCGTTTGGGTTTTGGAGTAGCAAATCTTGCTTTCTCGCTATCGTCTCTTTTCTCGTGATAGAGTTTAGGTAGCGGGTTAGCCATGGGGTCTTCATAGTTTTTCCTATTGCGGTAAGTATCGATAGCTGCATAGATAGCGTTTCTCATCGACTGTTCATCGGCGATACCTTTTCCTGCGATATCAAATGCAGTGCCATGGTCTGGCGATGTGCGTATGATGGGTAGTCCGGCGGTGAAGTTGACGCCGCTCTCCTGTGCCAGTGTCTTAAATGGTGCGAGTCCCTGGTCGTGATACATTGCCAGCACACCGTCAAATTTGATGTAGTTTCCGCTACCGAAGAATCCATCGGCTGCATAAGGTCCGAAGGCCTGTATCCCATTGTCGCTCAGTTCGTTGATGGCAGGGATAATCACTTCCTGTTCTTCCTTTCCAATCAGTCCGTCGTCTCCGGCATGAGGGTTGAGCGACAGCACGGCGATGCGTGGGTTCTGCACGCGGAAATCTCTTTTCAGACTCTCATGAAAGATTTGTGCTTTTTCTATGATAGCCTCTTTGGTGATGGCCTGTGGCACATCTTTGATAGGAAGATGAGTGGTGACGAGTGCCACCCTTAGTTGGTCGCTTGCCAGAATCATCAGTGCTTTTTTTCCTTCTCCCACCGACTGTTCTATATATTCGGTGTGTCCGCAGAAATGAAAGAGCGGGCTCTGTATGGTGTTTTTGTTGATAGGAGCGGTCACCAGCACATCATAGAGTTCGGCTCTAAAGTCGGTCATCGCCTTGTCGAGTGCTTTGAGTGCTGCTTCTCCTGCTTCGGCTGTAGGTTGTCCAAATTCCACCTTTACCTCGTCGTCAAAGGTAGTAATGAGGTTCACCCTTCCCGACTTAGCTTCTTCGGCCTTGTCGATGATAGTGAAAGGTGTCTGCAGATCCATAGCCTTTCGGTGATAGGCAGCAATTTTAGGCGACCCATAGATGATGGGTGTGCATAATTCCAGCATCATAGGGTCTTCTAAAGCCTTTAATATCACCTCATATCCGATGCCGTTGGTATCTCCTTGCGTGATAGCCACGCGAATAGTGTTATTCTCCATAAATATGTTTTGTTAGTTGAGTGTATATAGCACAGCTTCAAGCTGTTTTATCAGTTCTCTCTTTCTTGTTTCCGGTGCATAGATAAACCCTTCTGCCACCACCACTTTTTTCTCTTCTTTTTTGCAGATGGCATGACAGATGAATGGTCCTCCCATGGCGTCTCCTTTCATATACCAGAGTCCCCTTACCTCAAGCCTCTGCTGTCCGTTGACAGTGATATTCTTTGCTATAAGGTTGAGTTGTCGCTCCGTTTTCATGTATGAGTCCTTTTTCTCTCCGTGGATATATGTTTGCATCATGCTGTCTCGTTTCTCTATAAGTGTTTTTGCATTGAGAGTTGTGTCTCCGTAAACATAGCAGCAGATGTTTTTCATTCCGGTAGCAGTGTTGTTTGATATCCAGAGGAAGTCTTTTCCTTTCTTAAACGCCGTCATTCCATTGGGTATTAGGAGCTTGTGTCCCGTCACTTTCTCGGTGAGTAGCGTCATCTCCTTTTCATTTTTCTTTTCTATCTCCCTGATATACTGTCTCCGTTCAAACTGTTCGAGCATTTTTATGAGTTTTGTTCCCCAATTATTTTTCTCCTTCTCGAGTTGAGCAGCCGATGTAGCTATGATGTTCACCACCAGTTGTGGCTGTGCCCATTGGTTGGTTTTGCTCGTTATCATCGTCTTTCCCTTGTGACTGCTGTCTGTTTTCACCCTCACGATACATCGTTCGTAGCGCACTTTGTTGGCTTTCTTCCCTGTGAGTGTCACCACATCAAAGGAGCGCTCGTTCTTAGGCAGTGCGTCTATGAAGCTCAGTGTCAGTAGGTTGTCCACCACCATCACAGCTTTGGTCTCCTCACCGGTGACCATCACCTCGCAAGGTTTACCAATACTCTCTCTCCGGCTAGTGCATGCGCCGAGGATGAGCAGAGCGATGATGAGCAACAGACTGCTTCTTTTCATTGTTCACATTTCTTTTTTGTTGACAGCAGACCGCAGGCAGCAAAGATATCCTGTCCTCTGCTTGCCCTAATGGTAGTAAACACCCCGTGCCCCGTGAGATAGTCACGTAGCTGTTCCATCCTTGTCTCGTCGGATGCAGGCAGGTCAACCCCAGGTATCTCGTGGAATCTGATGAGGTTCACCCTACACTCCA
Source organism: Prevotella sp. (assembly GCA_018385335.1). Classification (GTDB taxonomy): domain Bacteria; phylum Bacteroidota; class Bacteroidia; order Bacteroidales; family Bacteroidaceae; genus Prevotella. Next base: position 57,460 of record JAHAZN010000035.1, on the reverse strand, counting down.
GTCCCCTTGTCAGTTTGATGATTTCCTGTGCGTGTTGCATGGAGTCGTTGAGATGTGCGAAACAGATATACTCGAATGAGCATCTGCGCTGGTGGGTGAAGTCGTAGGTCTTGAGCAGTCGCACCACCTCTTCTATACTCATCTGTTTCTCTGCCGGCATGAGTTGCAGTCGCTGCTCGTGCAGCGGTGAGTGCATACTGATGGCGATGTGGCAGTCGGTCTCATCGAGAAATCTCTTCAGTTTGTTTTTCACCCCCACGCTACTCACTGTGATGCGTTTCGGACTCCAGGCATATCCCCATGGTCGTGTTAGTATGTTGATGGTTTTCAATATATTATCAAGATTATCCATGGGTTCTCCCTGTCCCATCATCACGATGTTGGTGAGTCGCTCCGCTTCGGGTAGCGCATAGATCTGGTTGAGAATGTCGGTAGCACTGAGCTGTCCGTCGAATCCCTGTTTTCCTGTCTGGCAGAAGAGACAATTCATCTTGCATCCCACCTGACTAGACACACAGAGAGTACCCCTGTCCTTGTCAGGGATGAACACCGACTCCACAAATTTCCCGTTTTCTGTTGGGAAGAGATATTTTACCGTCCCATCAACCGACTCCAGACGTTCCAAAGGCGCCATGGCCCCCACCTCATATTGTTCCGCCAGTATCTTGCGATTCGTCTTTGAGATGTTGGTCATCTGCTCAATCGATGTAGCATGCTTCACGTAGATCCATTCAGCTATCTGTTTGGCTGTGAAGGCAGGCATGCCCAGCAGGGCAGTCATCTCTTTGAGTTCTGTGGGTGTCATTCCCAGCAGTGGTTTTTTTTTCGGGGTCATTTCTCTTTTTATGCAATTATTTGCAAATTTACTTGTTTTTCTCGAAATACGAAACAACACAGGGCGAAAAATGCCTGCTGATAGGAAAAAGACCTCTTCTACTGAAGTGGATAGAAAAATATTTATTACCTTTGCAAGTATTAGAATAACCTTTTTTATCATTATCCCACTATTTCAACTCATGAGAGAAAAGATAGATTGTTTTGTGCCTTGTGCCGATTTACAATATCTGGATGCGATGCTTGCCGATTTGCGTCAGAGCAAGACCGTTCAGCATATCCATTTGTTAGTCGATGCCAGTTTTTCGCAAGCGTCGAGTGTTCCCGAAGACTGTTCGTTGATAGTTATCGACCATCTCCGTTCGAGTGATACCCTCAGAAGCATAGCCCTTTATGCCGATGCCGACTACACGCTGGTATGTATGAAATTGGGCGGTGTGCAATTTGGTATGTCAGCGCTTGAACGTTTTCTGCGTGTTGCCTCCGATGCCAATGCGGCTATGGTTTATAGCGACCATTACACGTTGGCGGCAGGAGAACTGAGCCGTCATCCCGTCATTGACTATCAGGAGGGCAGTGTGCGCGACGATTTCGACTTCGGTTCAGCCATTCTCTTTGATACCCAACTTTTGCGCAACTATGTGAGCGAGAGTAAAGATCGCAGTTGGCGTTATGCTGCCTGGTACGACCTGCGTCTCTATCTCAGCCGCAAGGGTACCATCTTTCATCTCAACGAGTATCTCTATACCGAGGAAGAGACCGACCTGCGTGCGAGCGGTGAGAAGCAGTTTGATTATGTCAACCCCTCCAACGTTGAGGTTCAGCAGGAGATGGAGCGTGTGGTGACGTCGCATCTCGAGGCCATCGGTGCCCTAGTAGATACCACTTCTTATTCATGTCCCGACTTCAACGAGCAGGACTTCCCCGTTGAGGCTTCGGTCATCATCCCCGTTCGCAACCGTGTGCGCACCATTGCCGATGCTGTACGCAGTGCCCTTGCGCAGCAGACCACCTTCGACTACAACGTCATCGTGGTAGATAATCTCTCCGACGATGGCACCACAGAACTCCTCCGCAATCTTGTGGCTGAGGCAGGCGAGCAGCGCCTCATTCATCTCATCCCCACGCGCCACGACCTTGGCATAGGCGGATGCTGGAACATGGCTGTCAACCACGAGCACTGCGGACGCTTTGCTGTGCAGTTGGATAGCGACGATCTCTACAGTTCGCCCCACACCCTCCAGGCCATTGTCGATGCTTTCCATCAGCAGCGGTCAGCCATGGTGATAGGTAGTTATAGGATGTGCGACTTTGAACTCGGTACCCTGCCTCCCGGACTGATAGCTCATAAGGAATGGACCGATGAGAATGGTCCTAACAATGCCTTGCGTATCAATGGGTTGGGAGCTCCACGTGCATTTTTCACCCCTCTGCTCCGACAGATACAGTTTCCTAATACAAGCTATGGTGAAGACTATGCCCTTGGACTTATCTTCTCTCGCCGTTACCGCATAGGCCGCATCTATGATGAGCTATATCTCTGCCGCCGTTGGGAGGGCAATAGCGATGCGCGTCTCTCCGTGGAGAAGCAGAACGCCAACAATCTCTATAAAGATCGTCTGCGTACGTTGGAGATTTCCGCCCGTCGCCAAATGCGCATGGGCAAGGAAGATATCATGACCGACAGTTCGCTGCAACGCTTCTTCAACCGGCAGTTGGAGCAGTGGGAGTCGGCCCGCACCCGCTACCGCGACCTTCAGCAGGTGGAGACCAAGCCCTTAGCCTTAGATACGCTTACCATAGCAGCTCAGCACAACCCCGCGCGCATCGTCTCTACAGGCGCCTCTGTGGATAAGCAGAGTCTGGCCAATCGTCCCTGTTTCCTCTGTGAGAGTAACCGTCCTGCAGAGCAGATGAAGAAAGTGCTTTATGGTGGTTTTGAATTGTTGGTCAATCCGTTCCCCATCCTCCCTATCCATTTCACCATCGTCAAGGAGGTTCATGTTCCCCAGCGTGCCGACCTCTGTTTCGATGAGATATATCAGTTGCTCACCGACTATCCCGACCTTATGGTGTTCTACAATGGTCCTAAGTGTGGTGCCTCTGCTCCCGACCATGCCCACCTCCAGGCCGGCACAAGTGGCATGCTCCCCCTTCAGTCGTCGTGGCAGCGATTAAGTCGTAGTCTCACCCCCTTGGTGGTGCCATCGGCAGGCGAGGGGATCTATACCGTCACCGACTATCCCTGTCCTGCACTGCTCATCGCTGCACGTGAGCGTGAGCAGTGGATACAACTCTTCTCCCTTGTATATAAGACCCTTCCTACGCTCTCTGGCGACAGCGAACCCATGCTTAATATTGTGGCATGGCGTGGCGCCTGTCCTGATATGAGCAAGTCGAACCTTGGAAGCGAGGAGCCCCAAGACACTCATCTTGCTGTTATCTTCCCCCGTGGAAAGCACCGCCCTGACTGCTATTATGCCGACGATGAGCATCGTCTGTTGGTGAGTCCTGGTGCGCTCGATATGGCAGGCCTCTTTATCCTTCCTAGAAGATCCGACTTTGAGCGCATCACCCCGCAACACGCTCTCGACATCCTGCGCGAGGTGGCTATCAGCCAGGAGCAGATGGGCATGGTGGAGGAGCATCTCGTCAACATCGCCCACAGTAACAAAGAGGCAGAGAAGGCCGTGCTCAGTTATGAGAACGAGCCCGAGGTGAAGGTGGGTATTGTGAGTGCTGAGCGCATCTCGTTCACTCTCAATGCCCCCTATATGGCTAAGGGCGACGTGATTACCGGTGGGCAGGAGGTGGCATTCTCCGAGGGTGGCATTCTGTGGAACGGCAACCACTATCGCGAGCTCACCTTTGTGCCCCAGACGAAGCACGCCTCCTTCTCGCTGAAAGACGTGACTATCGGCATCAATTTCCATTGGGAGCGCAAGGAGACACAGGTGTTCAGCGGTATGCTGAAACTCGTTGTCGATGCCGATCGCCTGATAGCCATCAATCAGTTGCCCGTAGAGGATTATCTCATGAGTGTCATCTCAAGCGAGATGAGTGCCACCTCATCGATGGAACTGCTCAAGGCCCATGCTGTCATCTCCCGTTCGTGGCTGCTGGCACAGATGGAGCGCCGCCGAGCTCATCATCAGGAGCAAAACAGCTTCTTCTCGTTTGTGAAGAAAGATGATGAGCTCATCCGCTGGTACGACCGCGAGGACCACACCCTTTTCGATGTCTGTGCCGACGACCACTGCCAGCGCTATCAGGGCATTACCAAGCAGGTGGGGCGTGCAGCCCGCGATGCAGTGGCCTCCACCCGTGGACAGATTCTCGTGGATGGCGATGAGATATGCGATGCACGTTTCTCTAAGTGTTGTGGCGGCATCACCGAGGAATATCAGTATTGCTGGGAAGACACCAGCAAGCCCTATCTGCTTGCTGTGAGAGACATGGCGTCCTCTTCTCCCCTCCGTCCGATGACCGAGGCTGAGGCCGAGGCATGGATACGCAGTACCCCCGATGCCTTCTGTCATACGCGCGACCATCGCATCCTCTCACAGGTGCTCAACGACTACGATCAGGAGACGGTAGATTTCTATCGCTGGCGTGTGGAGTACACCCAGGAGGAACTCTCGCAGCTCATCAGTGAGAAGCAGAAAGACGACTTTGGCGCCATCCTCGACCTTGTGGCAGTAGAGCGTGGTAAGAGTGGGCGTATCAGCAAACTCAAGATTGTGGGTAGCAAGAAAACGCTCACCATAGGTAAGGAGCTCGAGATACGCCGTACGCTCAGTCAGACCCATCTCTATAGCAGTGCATTTGTTGTAGATAAGGGGGAGATGGATAATGGGGTGCCCCAGCGCTTTGTACTCCTCGGAGCAGGGTGGGGACATGGTGTCGGCCTCTGTCAGATAGGAGCAGCTGTGATGGGAGAGCAGGGCTATCCCTACAACGATATCCTGCTCCACTATTACCGTGGCGCTCAAATAAAAAGCATCTACTAATTCCCTCTCTCCATGAAGCATCGTTTTGCCTCCCCTTGGGCCTGGGTGCCCACCCTTTATTTTGCCGAAGGCATCCCCTATGTCGCCGTGATGATCATCTCGCTCATCATGTATAAACGCATGGGATTGAGCAACACCGACATAACGCTCTACACATCGTGGCTCTATCTGCCGTGGGTCATCAAACCCTTCTGGAGCCCATTTATCGATGTGCTCCGCTCCAAACGCTGGTGGATAGTGAGCATGCAACTACTCATTGGTGCTGCCCTTGGTGGTGTGGCATTCACCATCCCCACCTCGTGGTGGCTTCAGGGCTCGCTGTGTTTCTTTTGGCTGATGGCTTTCAGCAGTGCCACCCACGACATTGCCGCCGATGGGTTCTATATGCTCGCCCTCGACAGTCATCGTCAGGCACTCTTTGTGGGCATTCGCTCCACCTTCTATCGCATAGCCACCATCTTTGGTCAGGGACTGCTCGTGATGCTTGCTGGCAACCTTGAGGTGCTCACACGCAACGTGCGCTATTCATGGTCGCTGATGTTCTATTTTCTCGCCGGTCTCTTCATTGCTCTCTGGCTCTGGCATGGTGCCGTGTTGCCCCGTCCGTCAGAAGATGAGGAGCGTAGTGCGGTGGGCATCCGCCAACTGTTCAGTCAGTTAGCATCCACCGTCGTCACCTTCTTCCGCAAACCGCAGGTATGTGCAGGTCTCTGTTTCATGCTTTTCTATCGCATGCCCGAGGGACTGCTTGCCAAGGTGTCGGCGCTTTTTCTCATCGATGCCGTCCACAAGGGCGGTCTGGGACTCTCGCCTGCCGAATATGGATTGGTGCAGGGTACCGTGGGTGTTGTAGGACTCACGCTCGGTGGCATCCTTGGTGGACTGGCGGCAGGGCGCAACGGACTGAAGCGGTGGCTTTGGCCCATGGTGATGGCCATCACGCTGCCCGACCTCGTCTATGTCTATCTCAGTTTCGCATTACCGCAACAGTTGCTCATTGTCAACTGCTGCGTCTTCATTGAGCAGTTTGGTTATGGCTTTGGCTTCACCGCCTATATGCTATACCTTATATATTATAGTCAAGGTGAACATAAGACATCACACTATGCGCTTTGCACGGCATTGATGGCGCTCTCGATGATGATACCAGGACTCTTTGCCGGCGCACTGCAGGAGTGGGTGGGCTATCAGTGGTTCTTCATCATCGTTGTCCTCTCCTGTGTCCTCACTTATGTTGTCACCGCCTTCCTGCGTATCGACGACTCCTTTGGCAAGAAATAAGGAAAAGCCCTACTGAAACAGAAAAACAGAAACAGCAGTAGGGAATTCCCTATTATCTTGTAGGAAAAAAAGATTGCTAAATGAAGCTAAAATGCCGATATTTGCAGTGACAACAGTAATTAATAACAAAAGAATGAGTATTATGAAACGAATAGCTGACTATCTCACACTCATCATCATCCTCACCCTTACAGTCACGATGCAGAGCTGTACCGATGATGATGTAGAACAGGCTTATGATATGAATGGTATCTGGCAGGGCAGTATCTATGGCAACTATTATGCTGACCGCTATCACGACAATGCTTCGTGGGATACGGAGATACAGTTTGTGCAAGAGGGCGACTTCTCACGTGGCGGATGGGGCACCGAGGTTGACTATAACACCCGCACCAACCGCATCGTGCGCTCCTCGTTCGACTGGGAGGTGCGTAATGGCCGAATCTATATCGACTACGACGATGGCTACCATATCGTCATCCGAGACTATGAACTCTATCAGTCGGGGCGTATTAGACGTTTCAAAGGCATCTTTGAAGACTGGGAGACACGCGAGGACATTGCCTCTTTCAATCTCATAAAGGTGAGCAATTGGACTGATTGGAACTACCGTGTCAAATGCCATCAGCCGATAGCCTCGGCCGACAGCATTCGCTGAGTAGATGATGTTTGGGGCTTATCATATAAGCAATGCCTTGGCGCGGAGATACTCCTCGTCGAGGCGTTTCATTATGGTGGCCACGGGAACTATCTCATTGATGGCTGAGGCTATCTGACCTATCTCCAGTTCACCACCGTCGAGGTCGCCCTCAAAGATGCCACGTTTGGCGGCCGCCTGTCCCAGCAGTTGTCTTAGTGTCTCCACTGAGGCCCCCTCGCTCTCTGCCTGTGCTATCTTGGTGTAGAGCTCGTTTTTCACCAGTCGGGTGGGGGATATCTTCTTCAGACAGAGCATGGTGTCGCCCTCTTCGGTCTGCAGACAGCGCTGCTTAAAGGCTTCCGATGCTGAACTCTCCTCGCTAAGGGCAAAGAGCGTACCTATCTGCACACCCTCGGCACCGAGTGCTTCTACGGCAAGCATCGCCTCGCCACTGCCTATGCCGCCAGCAGCTATGAGGGGCAGGGTGGTGGCACGTCGCACCTGTGGGATGAGCGTCAGCGTGGTGGTCTCCTCGCGCCCGTTATGGCCGCCAGCCTCGAAGCCCTCAGCCACCACTGCATCAACACCAGCCTCCTCACATTTCTTGGCAAACTTAGAGCTCGACACTACATGAGCCACCTTGATACCGGCAGCATGGAGCATGGCAGTATATTTCTTCGGACTGCCTGCTGAGGTGAACACTATCTTCACACCCTCAGCGATGAGTAGGTCGATGAGGCGGTCTATCTCAGGATACATAAGTGGCACATTCACACCCCAAGGCTTAGTGGTAGCCTTCTTCATCTGAGCAATATGCTCCTGTAGCGTCTCGGGGTGCATAGAGCCAGCACCGAGCAGCCCTAGTCCACCAGCATTACTCACTGCGGCGGCCAGACGCCATCCGCTACACCACACCATGCCACCCGCTACAATGGGACGGTCGATACCAAAGAGTTCACAGATTCTATTCTTCATTTCTTTTCTTACCTTATTGATAATACAGCTGCAAAAATAATCAAAATAACCGACTTCAGCCCTATTCTCATCACATTATTTTTTATTACCTTTGCAGCCACTAATCATTTAACTTGTCAGCAATGGATAACATCTCAGTGATGGCGATGCTCTTTGCCATCGTTTGTCTCGGCTTTGTGGCTGCTCGTCTGGGTTATATGGGTGGTGAGTTCGACCGCCGACTCTCAGCCCTCGTTGTCGATATCACCTCTCCGGCGCTCATCCTCTCCTCTACGATGGGCGACAGTCAGCCCGATCGTGAACTCATTCTTCCTCTCCTTGCCATTAGTGTGGTGAGTTATATAGTGCTCACCGGCGCCGCCATCCTCCTCTCCCGAGTGCTTACCCATAGCGAGAGCGAGCGTGGGGTCATCGGTTTCGCCCTCCTCTTCGGCAATGTCGGTTTCATTGGCTATCCTGTTGTCGCTACCCTGTTTGGTCATGAGGCGGTGTTCTATGCTGCCATCCTCAATGTGGTCAACACGCTGTGGGTGTTCACCGTGGGCAGGGTGCTCATCACAGGTGGACGTCTCCGTTCCTCCTTTCGCTGGCGAGTGTTGCTCAGTCCTTCGATGGTGGCAGCCTATCTCGGCATGGCAATAGTAGCGCTCGATATCAGCAATGTGTCTCATGTCGTCTCCACCCCACTCACCATGGTGGGTAACATCACAGTGCCAGCTGCCCTCATGATCATAGGCTCCTCCATGGGGCAGCTCCCATTGCGTCAGATGCTTGGCAACCGCTTAGTCTTTTCCGTAGCCATGCTCCGCCTCTTCTTTCTCCCTGTGCTCCTTCTGCCCCTGTGCAGTGCCCTGGGCTTTGCCCCATTGGTGGTGAGTGTCAACACCGTGATTCTCGCCATGCCCGTAGCCACCTTCGGCACCATCTTTTGTCTGCGCTACGGTAGGGATGCAACGCTCATGACCGAACTCACCTTTATCACCACCCTCCTCTCCATTGCCACCATCCCCATCGTAGCTTTGTTGTTGTAGTGTAGGGGAATGCCATCATACTTGCAAGTTTCTGGAAACAGTGACAGTCTTTGAACGTCATATAATTTTGTTAGAGTAAGAATAGTCACACTTTACATTGATGAATACAAGAGTTGTTGCTCCCTAAACAGAAAATTGGATATAGACTTATAATTCATCAAACTCACGTTAAATCTTTATGATAGAAAACGAAGAACTGCAATCAAAAACCATTAAATTTTTACGTTTTCCTCTCATTATAGGCATTGTTTTTATACACACAAATCTTGCTGAAGTAAACATAGGAGGACAACTTTGGGCTGCAAAGGGTCAATTTCCCATTCATGATATATTTCGTTATATAGTGAGCGAGGAATTAGCCCGTATTGCCGTTCCCCTTTTTTACTTCATGTCAGGTTTTTTGTTTTTTATACATACAGATTTTTCTTTTTCGGTCTATAAGAAGAAGTTAGAAAGGCGAGTTCATACATTACTGATTCCTTATTTGTTATGGAATACTGTTGTTGTAACTTTATTCTTTTTAGCCCAAACGTTCCTGTCCTCTATGACTTCAGGAGTAAACAAATTGATAGTTGAATATACTGTGTCTGATTGGATTGGTATATTTTGGGATAAAGGAGATTATATGCCTATTAGTTATCAATTTTGGTTTATTCGTGATTTAATGGTTGTGGACCTTTTTTCTCCGTTGGTATATTTGTTTGTTAGACATTTAAAAGTTATAGGTGTCACATTTCTTGCAATTTCCTGGTATCTTGGATTATGCTGTCCTATCACAGGTTTTAGCAGTGATGCATTCTTCTTTTTTTCATTTGGTGCATGGTTTGCTGTTCATCAGCATAACTTTGTCTCAGTTTTTCAACCTTTACGTTTACCTTTTACCTTACTTTATATATTAATCGTTACGATTGCTACCATTTTGTGGTACAATCAGGTTGAAGCACACTTTTTAATACATAATTTGGGCATTGTCATTGGCTTAATTACAATTATTGCATGGACAGCTTTGGGCATACAAGAAGGGGAAATAAGATGTAATGATTTGTTGTCTGGAAGTTCTTTTTTCATTTATGCATACCACATAATGCCACTTGCTCTCATCATGAAAATTTGGACTACCCTCTTCAAATCTCCGACAGAGTTGACAATGATTTTAGGTTATTTATCTATCCCTTTCCTTATCGTAGGATTAGGGATAGGAATTTATGTCTTAGCTCAAAAAAGTTTTCCTCGTTTTACAAGATTGATGACAGGTGGAAGATAGTCATATCGTATGCATGCGTAGAAATATGCATTTTAGCGTACATCCCCAAGCGTTTGCCAAATTTCATAATTTTTATCCACCGGGGTCAAAGAAAAAACCCCACAACTTTCGCAAGCTATGGGGCTCTTCAACCCACTACAGTGGGCTTTTATCATTAAGGTTAAAATAAATATTTTTAGAAGTTAAATTGCACTCCAAACTCGATGTTGGTGTTGTCGATAGAGAAACCAATCTCCTCTTTATTGTGACCAGTAGCCTGAGCATCGTCGTCGGATGACATATGTTACCTGTCTTATCTTCGCTTGCATAGCCAATCTGAAGACCTATAGCCCAGTTCTCATCGAGGTTTTAACCTACTTCGGGTTTGATAGAGAAGTTGGTCTGGTTGTCTGCATTAGAGTTAGCCTTGGATGACCCGATACCGAGTGAACCACCTACGTAAATCTGGGCACTTGCTGCCATGCTTGCTACGGCAAATACTGCCCCATCAATACAATCTTTTTCATAATTTTCTTTTTTGTGTGTAATAATAATGTAAAAAAAATAAACTGATGCAAAGGTAATAGTTTTCTAAGAAATACGAAAGGGTTTTACAGAAAAACAGAGGGTAAACGTAAAAATAGTGAAAAAAGAAGAGCAAATGAGATATAATGAACAATGCCCTGTTACGCAACTGAGAAAAAATGACTAAATTTGCAGAGTTATACCTAAGAATTATAAATAGTAAACTAAGATCGATGACAAAAAACAATCTTACTCTGTTATTACTCGCGCTCTCCCTCACCACAGGTTGGGCACAGAATCACTGGGATAACCCTATTAAGTCGCCCGATATACAGCATGACGGCCACACAGTGAAGTTTGCCTTAGATGCCCCTCATGCCAAGGATGTGAGCATAGAAGGTCAGTTTATGAAGGACACAAAGTCAATGACCAAAGATAAGAATGGAGTGTGGAGAGGAGAGGTAAACATCAGTACCCCCGACATCTATCCCTATGCCTTCATCGTTGACGGAACGAGGATAGCAGACCCCAGCAATACCAACATCTTCCCCAACGAGCGCTTTAAGGCCAGTTTGCTTGAGATGCCCAGCGATGCCGCTCTCTACACCGTGAAGGATGTGCCCCATGGTAAGGTGAGCTATTGTACCTATCACTCCAAAGTGCTCGGCATCAACCGTCCCCTACTTGTTTATACCCCACACGGCTATGAGACAAGCAACAGAACCTATCCCACATTTTATCTCATCAGTGGCACTACAGACACCGAGGAGACATGGACAAAGGTGGGAAGAGCAAATATCATCCTCGACAACCTCATCGCGGAGGGAAAGGCAGAAGAGATGATAGTGGTGATGCCCTATGGAAATATGATGAATGGCACTCCCAGACCGACATCGATGGAGGCGGCAGAGATGTACACCACCTTCAGCAATGAGCTCACAGAGTGTGTCATGCCCTATGTGGCACAGCACTTCCGCGTGAAGACGGGGAGAGAGAACCGAGCCATAGCAGGATTCTCGAGAGGAGGAGGGCAGGCGCTCTTCACTGCTATGAAATATCCAGAGATGTTTGCCTATCTGGCATCCTACAGCGCCTTCCTCACACCAGCGGTGATGGATAGGTATTTCCCTCACCTCTTCGATGGAGAGCCACCCTTCACCATGCTCTGGTATGGTGTGGGCAGCGACGACTTACTCTATCAGGATGTGCTGAGAAACTGGGACTATCTCAATGACAAAAAGGTGAACTATGAGAAGATGCTCACTGGAGGAGGACATACATGGATGAATGCACGCACCTATCTCGCCACCACTATGCAACAATTCTTCAAACAGAAAAATACCGCCGACGTGGCTACCACGATAACGGCACCCAACGGAAAGGTGAGGCTGCAACCCGTGGTGAAAGACGGAAACATCGTGGCATTCAACCTTAGTTATAGACAGCAGGGTGAGGAACAAAAGGTATTGACAATCACACAGTTCGGACAGAATACAAGAGACGGAGGCGGACGGGGACTGAAGATAAGCAGCGTGAGCAAGCCGACAATGATAAAGGAACATTATGAAATGAAGAGCGGTAAACGACTGACCTGCACAAATGAAGCCACTGAAACAGTTTATTCCTTTGAAGACAACATGGGAAGAGTGCAACGCATGAGGGTGAGACTCTACAACGATGGAATGGCCTTCAGATATGAGCTCACAGCACTGCAGCATGTCGCATTGGCAGAGGAAAAGACTACCTATAACATAAAGGAAGGAACAAAGAGATGGATGCAGAAATGGACGGAATCCTATGAAGAGTTTTTCCCATTGACAACAACGGGAAAGAGTAACAACAGAAGATGGGGATATCCCGCACTCATAGAGGTGGAGAACGATGTGTGGGCGCTCATCACCGAGGCAGGAATAGAGCGACAGCATAGTGCATCGTGTCTTTACAACGACGGTAATCAAGAGGACTACAGAGTGGTGCCCGACATCAATACACTGCAGATGAGCGGCGAATGGAACTCGCCATGGAGGGTGGTGATAGTTGGAAAGAGAAAAGACCTCGTGGAATCGACACTCGTCAGCGATGTCAGTGAACCATGCCGACTGGAAGATACTTCTTGGATAATGCCAGGAGGAGTGTCGTGGATTTATTGGGCACACAATCATGGCTCAAAGGACTATCAGATAGTGAAACAATATATAGATATGGCGGCAAAATTGGCGCTACCCTATGTGCTGATAGATGCCGAATGGGACGAGATGGGCAATGGCGGAGACATAGAAAAGGCACTCAACTATGCCAAAGAAAAAGGTGTGAAGACCATACTGTGGTATAACTCTTCGACAGCATGGACAAAAAACGGAGGAGCACCCGGACCGCATGATAGACTTAACGCACCGGAAAATAGAGAGAGAGAGTTTGCATGGCTCGAAGAGAAGGGAGTGGTTGGTGTGAAAATTGACTTCTTTGCGGGAGACAAACAGGAGACCATGCAATATTGCATCGACCTGCTTGAGTGTGCCGCAAAACATCATCTGCTTGTCAACTTCCACGGAGCTACAGTGCCAAGAGGATGGCAACGCACCTATCCCAACCTCATGTCGGTGGAGGGTGTGTACGGCGCTGAATGGTATAACAACCTGCCCGTGCTCACCAACAGGGCTGCCGCACACAATGCCACACTGCCATTCACACGAAACGTGATAGGTTCGATGGACTATACCCCATGCACCTTCTCCGACTCACAACATCCACACATCACCACCAATGCCCACGAACTGGCATTAGCGGTGCTCTATGAGTCGGGATTACTACACTGGGCTGACAGACCAGAGAGCTATCTCGTACAACCCGAGGAGGTGAAAAAGATTATCGGTTCACTGCCTACAGCATGGGAGGAGACGATGCTCATTGAAGGCTACCCAGGAGAACAGGTGGTGATGGCAAGAAGAAAGGGAACAACATGGTACGTGGCTGGTATCAACGGCACCGATCACCCCATCACACTCAACATCGATCTGACACCAATAGTAAAGAGAGGAAAGAATATCCTTATTTTGGAAGATGGAAAGAAAGACGCTCAGAAATGGAACGTGAGAAGAATGAAAGGAAAAGCACCCAAGGCCATGAAATGTAAGCCGAGGGGTGGGTTTGTTATGGTGATAGAATAAGTGAAATGTAATAATGTATATAAATATTATAAGGAGAATACAATTATGAAAAGAAACTGTTTATGGGCGCTCGCCCTCACACTCGCAATGGCTGCCAACGCACAGACCAAGGGGGGAGGCATCACCCCAGAAATGCTAAGTGATATAAGAAGCAGGGTGAAGATGACGCCAGCAGACAAGGCGTTGGCAAATGCCATAGCTGCCAACAGTATTGACAACTTGGCAAAAAACAAGGCTAATGCAAACGAGATAGATACTTACTTCAGTATAGAGACACCAAAACAGTCGATCACCGACCAGCAGAGTAGCGGAAGATGCTGGATGTTCTCTGGGCTGAATGTGCTGAGAGCTAACTATGCCAAGCGCACCGACTCGCTACAGGTAGAGTTCTCGCAGGCTTATCTCTTCTTCTATGACCAGTTGGAGAAAGCCAACCTCTTCCTACAGGCAGTGATAGACCATGCCGACAAGCCCATTGACGACGCTAGGGTGCAGTTTTTCTTTAAACATCCTATCAACGACGGAGGCACCTTCTGCGGTGTGGCTGACCTCGCAGACAAATATGGACTCGTGCCGAAGAGCGTGATGGCAGAGACCCACTCATCGGACAATACGTCGCGTATGTCACGACTCATAGCATCGAAACTGAGAGAAGCAGGACTGATGCTGAGAAAAATGGTGGCTGACGGAAAGAAAACATCTGACATAAAAAAGGCTAAGGCTGAACAGCTCGCTATCGTATATAAGATGCTGCAACTCTGTATAGGAGAACCACCTGCAGAATTTGACTACGCATTTAAGAACAAAAGCGGAAAAACCGTGACAAAGAAGAAGACCTATACACCGAAGACCTTCTTTGAAGAGGTGGTGGGACAACCACTCAACGGCTCCTTCATCATGGTGATGAATGACCCGAGACGTCCCTATGGTAAAACCTACGAGGTGGAGTATGACAGACACACCTACGACGGACACAACTGGAAATATCTCAACCTCTCCATGGATGACATCTCGCGCTTAGCCATTGCAGCACTCAAAGATGGCAGGAAGATGTACAGCTCCTATGACGTGGGCAAGATGCTCGACCGCAGCAGAGGCTATGGCGACACAGAGAACTATGACTATGGTGCCCTCTTTGGTACCACTTTCAATATGGACAAGGCACAGCGTATCAGTACCTTCGACAGCGGGTCAACACACGCCATGACACTCACCGCTGTTGACTTGGATGAAGATGGCAAGGCCATCAAATGGAAGGTGGAGAACAGCTGGGGAAATGCCTGGGGACAGAGCGGATGTATGATTATGACCGACCGCTGGATGAGAGAATATATGTTCCGACTGGTGGTTGACAAACAGTATGTGCCGCAGGACCTGCTCAAACTTAGCGAACAAAGACCCACAATGGTGACACCCGAAGACCCACTCTTCCTTGCCGACGAATGAGCAAGGGCAGGGGAGACAACTTCTTAGAAAAGAAAATAGAAACACTATGGAAACATCAAAAGACAACAAGGAAGAGAGAGACGTGCTCGTAGAGCAGGCACGTGATGCCATGCAACGGGGAGACAGAGTGATGGCCATCGCCCTGCTCACCCAAGCCATCGTCAATCATCCAGACAATGCAGAAGCCTATCAGCTGAGAGGCAGGGTGAGATATGAGACGGGAGACATCCGAGGAGCTAAGGAAGATGCAGAGAAGATGCTGCAACTCGACCCCCAGCGCCTCAATACGCTCACAGGAGATTTCCAGGCCGAAGGGACAGAAAAGAAGGCAAGGAAGCACACCAGTTTCCTCAATCCCCACGGCATCTGATGACAACGGCAGTCAGTATGATGCCCACCGTGGTATCGTCAAGGAGAATCCTTGCCTGCCGCCGGCTTTTTCCGCGATACAATAGCTAACTACATGTCTAAGTTATTTGGCACTCGCAGCGATGGGCTCTCCATCCGCCCCGTACGCTTGGTTGATGTATAACGCTTTTGCCTTTTCAAGGCGTGGTTCTTCTTCACAACATACCCCAGGGTGCCGCTTCGCTCTACCCTGGGCTAATCGCAGGTTGGGCCTACAGCCCGCAAAGTTACTAATGGCAGTAACCAACACCAACAGAGGCAGCGATAGGTGGGGAGATTCTTTTTGCTAACCTCCCCCCCCTGTTCTTTGCCCATGGGATGGTGCTAACTCCGCGGTTTTGCCCGCAAAGTGACTAATTAAACGAATTACCCATGAAAAGACGGAAAAAAACTTCCGATTTCTTTGCTCATTCAAAGAAAAATTATACTTTTGCAACTGAAAACAAGAAAAAAGAAACAATATGAGTGGAATTGACACCTATTTCTTTAGCTTTTATTATTACTTTGCAGGCTACTGTGGAGCGGGAAGTTGCGTGTGATTTCAACTTATGAAAAGAAAACATTAGAACATGAGAAGATATAACGTCAAACTCCCGCTTCACCTCCTGAGGCGGGTTTTTTTATTCGCAGTGGCTGCCACCCCCATGGTAGCGACAACAGTGATGGCCAACCATCCCGACTCCATCTATGTGAAGCCGGATGTGAAGAACGGCACACGCAACTTCCAGATAGCCTATTCGCAGGACAGGAAGCATTGGACACATGTGGACTGCAACCTCTTCGAGAGCGATTACGGACCTTGGGGAAGCGAGAAGAAACTCTATTATCCCGTGATGAGCTACGACGGCAAGACCTTCTATGCCACCTTCATCCCCAACCCCAAACAGCCACAGATAGCCAAGACACAGTCGGACAACTTTACGCTGTGGAAACCGCAGGACTATCCATATCTTGACCAAAAAGCATTTGAAACCTTGCTCGAAAAGCAGAAGAAAGCATCGGAGGACAACGTGATACGCATCCCCTACAAGGCACTGCAGAACCTGCTCGACAAGAAGATTCTCAGAGAACAGAACTGGGCCAAGGAGAGCGAGAACTTCGTAGCCTCTGCCGCCCGTCTCGCCAAGGAGGCCAAAGGCATCAAGGCCACGGTGACCATCGATGCGAAGGACGTGAAGGACATCTCGCCCAATCTCATGGGCATCTTCTTCGAGGATATCAGCTATGCCGCCGATGGCGGACTCTATGCCGAACTTATCGAAAACCGCGACTTCGAGTATTCGGAGAAGGACCGAAGGGGATGGACAGCCACCACCGCATGGAACCTCGAAGGCGAGCATATCTCATGGCAGGTGGCCACCCAACAGCCGTTGCATGAGAACAACTGTCACTATCTCCAACTTACCACGACCAAGGTGGGCGGAGCCCTCGTCAATAACGGATGGGACGGCATCCCACTCAAGGCTAAGGAGAAATATCTGCTCTCGCTCTTCGTGAAAGGGAAGGGGAGCGTGAAGGTGAGCCTCATGGCCGACACCGAGACCCTGGCCTCATGCAACATCAAGGCCACGACGGGATGGAAACAGCAGAAAGCCGTGCTCACACCGAAGAAGAGCGCCGACAAGGCACGCCTTGTCATCAGCCCCTTGCAGGAGGGAACCCTCGACATCGATTTCGTCTCGCTCTTCCCAAAGAACACCTTTAAGGGAAGGGAGAACGGACTGCGAAATGACCTGGCACAGGTGATCGCCGACCTCAAGCCACGTTTCGTCAGATTCCCCGGCGGTTGCGCCTCTCATGGTCAGGGCATCGACAACATCTACCACTGGCAAGCCACCATCGGCGACCTGTGGGAACGCCAGGGAGACATGAACATCTGGAGCTACCACCAGACGAGAGGTCTCGGCTTCTATGAGTATTTCACCTTCTGCGAAGACCTCGGTGCCGAACCGTTGCCCGTGCTGGCAGCCGGTGTGCCCTGTCAGAACTCATGGAAGGGAGGCAACGGACAGCAGGGAGGCATCCCCTTTGAGGAAGAACTCAACGGACAGCCATCGCCCTACCAGTATAACGGCAAGCCCCTCACCATGGAGAGCTATCTCCAGGAGTTGCTCGACCTGATAGAGTGGGCCAACGGCGATGCCAAGACCTCACCCTTGGCTGCACTGAGAGCCAAGGCAGGCCACCCCAAACCCTTCGGACTGAAATATCTCGGCATAGGTAACGAGGACCTGATCAGCGACGTCTTCATGAAACGCTACCTGTTCCTCATGGAAGGCATCAAGAAAGCTCATCCCGAGATCACCCTCGTGGGCACCGTGGGACCATTTTGGGAAGGTTCCGACTACGAATATGGATGGCAGGCAGCCAAGGAACATCATATCGCCATCGTTGACGAACACTACTATAACTCGCCCGGCTGGTATTTCAACCATCGCAACTTCTACGACAACTATGACCGTCAGGGAACAAAGGTCTATCTCGGCGAATGGGCATCGAAGGGCAATCATGTGAGCAATGCGCTCGCCGAGGCTGCCTATCTCACCCATGTGGAGAAGAACGCCGATGTGGTGGTCATGGCTTCCTATGCGCCGCTGTTGGCCAAAGAGGGTTATACGAAATGGAATCCCGACCTTATCTATTTCAACAACACTGAGGTGAAACCCACCGCCAACTATGAGATTCAGAAACTCTTCGGCCAGCATGCCGGTGACGAGTATATCGCATCGCAGGTGGAGGCCGCCTACCTCAGCGACAACGGACATCAACCGCTCAAGGCAGAGATAGAGAAGAGAATAGATTGCTCGGTGACAAGAGTGAAGAAGACCGGCGAGATGGATGTGAAGATGGTGAGCCTGTTGCCACACGATGCCGAGGTGACATTGAAAGTCGCCGACCTGGCAACCATCATCGGTGAAGGCAAGCCCCAAGCAGTCTTGACCCTGCTCACCGGACCACAGCAACCGGATCGCAACAAAGCCTGGAAAGAAATGACGGAGCGAGAGATAGAAGTGGGAGAGGAAGTGACACTCACACTGCCTGCCTGGTCGGTAGCAGCCTTGAGAATAACGAAACAGGCAAGACAAAAGGCAAAATAATGAATAAAGAAGACTGAAGACAACATGAAGAGAATAGCCATACAGGGTCTGATAGGATCGTTCCACGACATCGCCGCCCACCAGTTCTTTGATGGAGAGCAGGTGCAACTCATCTGTTGCGCCACCTTCGAGGAGGTGTTTGAGAACATCAAGCGCGACCCTACCGTCATCGGGATGCTCGCCATTGAGAACACCATCGCAGGCAGTCTGCTCCACAACTATGAACTGTTGCGTGAGGCCGACATCACCGTGGTGGGAGAGCACAAACTGCATATCTCACACTGCATCTGCTGTCTGCCCGAAGACAGTTGGGAGACAGTGCAGGAGGTCCACTCCCATCCCGTAGCACTGATGCAGTGCCGGGGCTTCCTCGCTAACCATCCCGAACTGAAGGCTGTGGAGAGTGAAGATACGGCAGGCTCGGCCAAGTATATCGCCGAACACCAGTGCCGTGGATGGGCCGCCATCTGTAGTGCAGAGGCCGCCAAGCTCTATGGCATGAAGATTCTTGAGGACCATATCGAGGACAACAAACACAACTTCACGCGTTTCCTCGTTACCTGTCATCCGCAGAAAGCCGACTTCCTCCGCCCACTCCAGGATACCGACAAGTCGAGCCTCGTCTTTGCCCTGCCCCATGAGGAGGGGTCGCTCTCACAGGTGCTCAGCATCCTTTCCTTCTATCGCATCAATCTCACGAAGATACAGTCGTTGCCCATCATCGGCCACGAGTGGGAGTATCTCTTCTATGTCGATGTGACTTACGACACCCTCACTCGCTATCGGCAGAGCATCGATGCCATCATGCCGTTGACGAGGGAACTGAAGATTCTGGGAGAATATAAAAGTAAATAGACAATGATAAAACCCGCAAACAGACTTGCTGAGGTGAGCGAATACTACTTCAGCAGAAAACTGAAAGAGGTGGCTGCCATGAATACCCAAGGCATGGACATCATCAGTCTCGCGATAGGCAGTCCCGACATGCCACCCTCAGAGAAAACCATCAAACGACTGTGCGAAGTGGCCGAGAGAGCTGATGCCCATGGCTATCAGCCCACAATGGGCATCCCCGAACTCAGAGAGGCCATGGCCCGGTTCTATCAGAAGTGGTATGGTGTGGAACTCAACCCTGCCACAGAGATACAGCCGCTCATCGGCTCCAAGGAGGGCATCCTCCATGTCACCCTCGCCTTCGTCAATCCCGGAGAGAAGGTGCTCGTCCCCAACCCGGGCTATCCCACCTATACCTCGCTTAGCAAGATTCTCGGAGCGCAGGTGGTGAACTATAACCTAAAGGAAGACAACGGATGGCAACCTGATTTCGATGAACTTGAGAAGATGGATCTCACCGGCGTGAAACTCCTCTGGACCAACTATCCCAACATGCCCACGGGAGGCAATGCACGGAGGGAGACCTATCAGCGGTTGATCGATTTCGCCCAAAGACATCAGATTGTGGTGGTGAACGACAATCCCTACTCCTTCATCCTCAACGAGGAGCACCTCTCCATCATGCAGATTGAGGGAGCCAAAGACTGTAGCATCGAGCTCAACTCGCTCTCGAAGAGTCATAACATGCCGGGATGGCGAGTGGGGATGTGTGTGAGCAATCCCACCTTCATCAGCTGGATTCTCAAGGTGAAGAGCAATATCGACAGCGGCACGTTCCGTGGACTGCAGATGGCAGCTGCCGAGGCATTAGAGAATGATGAGGCGTGGCACCGTCAGGCCAACATCGAGACCTATGCCGCCCGAAGGAGATATGCCGAAGAGATAATGACGGCGCTCGGTTGCAGTTTCGATACCAATCAGGTGGGCATGTTCCTCTGGGGACGCATCCCCGAACGCTATGCCAACTGCGAAGAACTGACGGAAAAGGTGCTCTATGAAGCACGCGTGTTCATCACACCCGGCTTCATCTTCGGAAGCAATGGCGACAGATATGTGAGAATCTCCCTCTGCGCCAAAGAAGAGAAAATCAAGGAAGCACTCGAAAGGGTGAAGGCCATGAAGACCTAATGAACAGAGGTGAACGGCAACGAAGCTACACCTTATTTATTATATATAAAGAAGAAAACAAGATAAAAATAGAAAACTATGGAATTGGAATTAGAACCTCTCAAACTGTTGAGTGATCAGGAACGTCCTACTGTCATCGCCGGCCCTTGCTCTGCCGAGACAGAAGAACAGGTGGTGTGCACCGCCAAACAACTGGCTGCACGCGGATGCAAAATCTTTAGAGCTGGTGTGTGGAAACCGAGAACCAAACCCGGAGGATTTGAGGGCAACGGCGAGCAGGCTCTGCCATGGATGAAGCAGGTGAAGGAAGAGACCGGAATGAAAGTGGCTACTGAGGTGGCTACACCAGAACATGTGGAACTGGCAATGAAATATGGGATAGATATCCTATGGGTGGGAGCAAGAACAACAGCCAACCCCTTTGCTATGCAGGCACTGGCTGATGCACTTAAAGGAGCCGAGGTACCCGTGCTGGTGAAAAACCCCGTCAACCCCGACCTTGAACTGTGGATAGGAGCCATGGAACGCATCAATCAGGCAGGCATAAAACGACTCGGAGCTATCCATCGCGGCTTCTCAAGCTATGATAAGAAGATCTACCGCAACCTGCCCATGTGGCAGATTCCTATCGAACTGCATCGCCGCATCCCCGAACTGCCTATCTTCTGCGATCCCAGTCATATCGGAGGAAGAAGAGAACTTATCGCTCCACTCTGCCAGCAGGCAATGGACTTAGGATTTGATGGACTGATAGTGGAGAGCCATTGCGATCCAGATAAGGCTTGGAGTGATGCCAAACAACAGGTGACACCGGATGTGCTCGACTATATCCTTAACCTCATCGTGGTGAGAGATGAATCGGTTACCACTGAGGGTATTCATATACTGAGAAAACAGATTGACGAACTCGATAACCAACTCATGGAACTTATGGCAAAGCGAATGAGAGTGTGCCGTGAGATCGGTCAATATAAGAAGGAACACAATATGACTGTGTTGCAGGCCGCACGATACAATGAAATTCTCGAAAAGCGCGGCGCCCAGGGAGCACTCTGTGGCATGGATCCACAGTTTGTGGCTAAAGTGTTTGAGGGAATACACGAGGAGTCAGTAAGACAACAGATGGAGATCATCAACAAATAACAGACACTTTGTCAGGAAAAATAAGAATCGTAGCATGAAAATACTTGTGATGGGGGCTGGAAAGATGGGAAGTTTCTTTCTCGACCTACTAAGTTTCGACCACGAAACGGCTGTGTATGAAAAGGACGCCAAAAGGATGCGTTTCACATATAACTGCCGACGGTTCACGCAGCTCGAAGAGGTGAGGGAGTTCGCACCAGAACTCGTTATCAATGCAGTGACGGTGAAATATACTATACCTGCATTCAACGAGGTGATGCCCTATCTGCCTAAAGATTGTATCATCAGCGATATCTCGTCGGTGAAGACTAATCTCAAGGCATTCTATGAGAACAGCGGCCATCCCTTTGTCTCCACCCATCCTATGTTTGGACCTACCTTCGCTAATTTGCAGCAACTCAGTGAGGAGAATGCTATCATCATCAGTGAGGGAGATTATATGGGACGTATCTTCTTCAAAGACCTCTATCAACGATTGGGATTGAATATCTATGAGTATTCCTTTGAGGAACACGATAAAACAGTGGCCTATTCGCTCAGCATACCGTTTGTATCTACCTTCGTCTTTGCTGCAGTGATGAAACATCAGGATGCACCAGGAACGACTTTCAAACGGCACATGAAGATAGCTAAGGGGGTACTCAATGAGGATGACTATCTTTTGCAGGAGATTCTTTTCAATCCTTATACCACCGACCAGGTGGCGCAGATAAGGGATGAACTCACCTGCCTCCTCGACATCATCGACAGAAAGGATGCCAAGGAGATGAAAAACTATCTCACGAAGATCAGAGAGAACGTGAGGCGTGACATCGAAGAGATAAAAGGTTGATTCTGACGATGAATGAAAAGAAATCTTTGGTTGTTCCTCACATCGTGGCGTTCTTGACTGTCGCCGTGTGGGGAACAACCTTTGTTTGGACTAAACTGTTGTTAAACAATGGTTTGTCACCAGCACAGATCTTTACACTGCGTTTTGTTATTGCCTATCTCCTGTTGGCAGGATGGTGGTTGAGGAAAGAAAAAAATGTGAAGGGACTCATCTGCAAAGACGAACCCATCATGGCTGCCTTAGGACTGACAGGCGGATCGCTCTATTTTCTCTCAGAGAATGCAGCTATGCTGTTTACCACTGCTACCAACACCTCACTCATCGTATGTGCATGCCCTATTTTTACTGCCATTCTCATACGACTCTGTTATCCTATCACCGAGAAGATGGGCGTATGGCAGTGGGGAGGGTCGGTTATCGCACTTGTAGGAATGGCTATTGTAGTGCTGAATGGACATTTCGTGCTACATCTCTCACCGCTTGGTGATGCGCTTGCCTTTATCGCTTGTATGTGCTGGGCTGTTTATTCACTCATTATGCGTAGAGTAGGGGAACGATACTCTACAATCTTCGTCACAAGAAAGGTATTTTTCTATGGATTGCTGACTATCATTCCTTATCATATCATAGTGGAAGAGGATTGGCCAGATCTTACCACCATGTGTCAACCAGTAGTATGGGGAAATCTTCTCTTCCTTGGTTGTGTAGCTTCCATGGTTTGTTATCTCTGCTGGAACTGGTGTATGGTGAAGTTGGGAGCAGTGAATGCTACTAACTGGGTGTATTTCAATCCGATAACAACAATAGTCTTTGCGTGGCTGGTGCTCGATGAGCATATTACCCATTTCTTTCTGATAGGAACAGCGCTCATACTGGCCGGCATAGCTATTGCATCTTCACGGAAAGACACACAATAAACAATCAATAGAATAGAGAAAAGTCAAATAATGTTTGCCCTTCTATCCCAAGGTTTACACAGGAAAAGCTTATTTATCTAGTCAACTCTCTAATTACCTCGAGAGAGAGTTTGGTGATGGTAGCCACTTGCTCAATAGACATCCCCGATGCTATCAATTGCTTGGCAATATCTAATTTCTCAGCCTCTGCTTTCGCTCGCTCTTCTGCTCTTCCTTCTGCTCTTCCTTCTGCTCTTCCTTCTGCTCTTCCTTCCATCTTGGCTGTATCAAGCACATCGTTCTCCACCATGATGTCATCCATATGAGCATCATATGCACGGCGATCTTTATCGCTCATGGTCATATATAGCAGTTTCTTTCTTGCCTCCTGCAAACCAGGTGTAGATGTATCATCCTTGATACGGTTGTTTTTTAAGTAGTCGAGCCATTCTTCAATAGGAGTAGTGGCAATATCATTGAATTCGTTGACCCGAATGATGTAATACTCAGGGAATACATCTTCAGGAACGGTCATTTTTATCTCGTTAGCCTCCTTAGTATTCACCTCAAGACGGTCGCCTGTATGCACACCAGTAAAGATAGTCTTGCCATGATATAGATAGTCGTTACCTTTACCCAAGTCAAAATAGAGAATATTGATGGAGTACACCTTCTTTACTTGATCATATTTATTGCCTATCTGGATATGTTCAGTGATGGCTTTGGATACTCCATAGAGCATACGCTGAAGATAATACAGCTGGCGGGTCAGTTGTACTTCTACGATAATAATCTCGCCTTTACTGTTCTTTGCTTTAATGTCAACGCGATTGAACTTCGCTTCGTGAGAATCCTGATTTCCTTCGCTTTCCAGCAGTTCTGTGATGACAATCTTTTCGCCTAAAAGCACTGTGACCAGTCCTTCCAGTACGGCAAAGTTGGCTTTGTCGCGCAACATGCGCTTCACCGCCCAGTCAAATCGGATGTACTTGTTATCTGTCTGCATAGCTGAAATACTATTTATCGTGTTTGCAAAGTTAAGGATTTCATATGAAAACACCAAGGATATATTATCTTTTCTAAAATAGTAGATGAATGGCAATCCTTATTTGATACATTGTAATGAGTGAACTATGGATATGAAAAGAAAGAATGTTTGCTATTTTTAACAATGAAAAAAGAAAAAATGGATCGATTTCTTGCATCGTATTGAAGAAAAGATTAACTTTGCAGTATAAATACTACTATATGGCAAAACGTTTACCTATCATATTATTGCTGCTTGTCGCTTTTAGCGTCTTACCTCTTACTATTTCGGCTGCTACTACAATGGAAACGATAGCACCTGAAGCACAGGTGGGAGAACTTGCAGCTCCCTCTGTAGAACTCAAAAATAAACACACACTTGTTGTCAATGGCTTGGAGGGTCAAGTGCTTGAGGTGGTTTCGCTCACAGGAAAGAACATGATGAGTGTGAAGATTGAGGCTGCAACACAACGTGTGGAACTAAATAATCTTCCGAAAGGGTGCTACGTAGTAAAGGTAGGAAAAGTGGTAAGAAAAATCTCTATCACTTAGTTCTCATCTTCACCCTGATGGGTGTTATGGCTGGGGGATGCAGAGGAAAATCGTCTAATCCCAATAGTCAGTTAGATAGTCAGGCTTTCTCGAGTATGAGGAAGCCTTGTTTTGTCGTAGATAAGCAACAGCTTATGCTGTACTTACAAAAATATTGTGAAGAGGTGCATGGTGGAGACTGGCTACCAGAAAGGATGGCTCGCAACCTCTATCGTTCTCACCCCCGACTATTTTGGGTGACATGGCAGGGAGTGACAGCACAGGCCGACTCGCTTCTTGAAGTATTGCAACAGAGCGATGAACATGCAATATCAATAGATAAGTTTCATATTGATGATATCAGAAAAGATGTGGAACGCTTGAGGACACTTCGTTTTGATGACAGCAACAACAAGGTGGAGCGGGTGATGGCACGGCTTGAAGTAAAACTGACGATGGCTTATCTTTACTATGCTACTATACAGAGATATGGCGCCGTCAATCCTCTGTGGCTCTTCAATAGGATGGACACATTGCGCTATGATACTATTCATAGAAGGGTGATTGCTTATAGAACGCTCTATGACGTGAAGGTGGATCGACCCAGCAGTAGTTTTTTTCAACATGCTATGAAGAGAATATCGCAAGGTGAAGTGACCTCGTTTCTCAACAGCATCACACCGCAGCATCCTTTCTATCAGAGACTGCGAGAGCATCTCAAACAGGCAACGGGAGAGGAGAGGATAAAAACAATGTGTAACATGGAACGTTGTAGGTGGAGAGGGGCGATGCTGCCCGACAATCAACAGCAGAAATATGTTGTGGTGAACATTGCAGCCTTCGAACTCTATGCCTATCAACCCGACAGTGTGATAACGATGAGGATAGGATGTGGCGCAACAAAGACAAAGACACCCATACTGGTGAGTCATATCAAGAGAATGGAACTTAATCCCATGTGGAATATCCCATATACTATTATCAAAGATGAAGTGGCAAAGAAAGCCGGAGATTCTGCCTACTTTGCTCGCAACAGATACCTGGTCTATGATAAACAGTCGGGTAAGGAGTGCTTGCCTCACCATCTTTCAGCTGCTATGCTTCGTTCGGGCAATTACAGAGTGGCACAGGAGGGAGGAGAAGGCAATAGTCTTGGGAGAATCATCTTTCGTTTTGATAACAACTTTGCAGTATATCTCCATGATACCTCATCGCCCGCCTTTTTCCAACGCAAGGTGAGAGCAGTGTCGCATGGTTGTGTGAGGGTGCAACGTCCTTTTGACTTAGCTATGTTCCTAAGACCAGATATGGATGAATGGGAAAAGGATAAGATGAGGATAACCATGGGACTCGAACCTAATACACTGAGGGGAAAGAAGATGTTGGAACGTGCACAGGGCAAACCGCTGAAACTTGTCTCGGTGAGGCATGTTGAGCCTGAAGTGCCTGTCCTTATCACTTATTTCACTCTCTATCCTATGCCAAACGGAGAAATAGGAAGTTTTCCGGATATCTACGGATACGACACAGCTATGGAAGAGATAATTAAACCTTTTCTCCCTTTGGCAGTCAAAACAAACGACTAACGTATGACATCATCCAGCGAAATAGAAGAAAAAGAACTCCACCGACTGTTGTTGCTCCCACAAACGCGAAGGGGAGCATTTGAGCAGGTGGTAAGACAATACAGTCAGCAATTGTATTGGACGGTGAGGCGTGTAGTTATCAGTCATGATGATGCTGATGATATTATACAAAACGTATGGTTGAAGGCTTGGAAAAATCTCGACCATTTCAGGCAGGATGCACATATATCTACCTGGCTCTATAGAATAGCAGTGAATGAGAGTCTTGACTTTCTCAGAAAAAAGAAGTTGCAGACCATATTTGATGCTGACGACCTGGCGGGTATAACCGAACGCTTAGTAGCTGACAACTATTTTGATGGTGATCATACCCAACAGTTACTGCAGCAAGCCATCGCTCAACTGCCTGATGTACAACGGATGGTGTTCACTCTTCGCTATTATGATGAGATGAAATACAGTGAAATGAGCAAGTTGCTCAATACATCAGAAGGGGCACTCAAAGCCTCTTATCATATAGCGGTGAAGAAAATCACAGATTTTTTCAATAAGCAGAATTAAACGATAGGCCCCCCACTACGTCTAACAACATAAAAGAACAACAATGAAAACAGAGGACGTTTTAAATAAGAGACTACAGCAACGGGTGGGGAAGACCAATCCGTTTGCAGTGCCAGAAGGCTATTTTGAACAGTTGCCGCAACGTGTTATGGCCCTCATTCCTGAAAAAGAGGCAAACGATGTGCCCGAGGAGAAGCAGATAGCAAAGAAGCGTCCACTTTTGAAGATGATGTGGAAATATGCGGTGGCAGCCTGTTGCGGAGGGCTAATCTGTATATCTGCCTTCTATTTATATGACACAAAGGAGGCGCAGGTAGCCGAGAATTCTGCGACTATCACTGGTCATGGTGTCAATAATACGTATGAAGATGCTGTGATGGATTGTGCCATGATGGACAATGCCGATATCTATGCATGTCTGATGAGTAACGAATAATATTTCAACTAATATAAAGAGACAATGATGAAAAAGATATTCATAATTGTGTTTGTTGCTGTGACAACACATCTTGTAGGTTTGGCACAGAACAATGCCAAATTCTCTCCCGAGAGATTTCAAGAAGATATGGAGAGATACATCATCAAGGAGGCTTGTCTCACTCAGGATGAGGCTCATCGTTTTATGAGTGTTTATAGAGAGATGAGAAGCAGGCAGATGGCAGTATT
This sequence comes from Prevotella sp., assembly GCA_018385335.1. GTDB lineage: Bacteria > Bacteroidota > Bacteroidia > Bacteroidales > Bacteroidaceae > Prevotella. The sequence goes on along the minus strand of JAHAZN010000035.1, from coordinate 29,539 downwards.
CGGACAATCGAGAAAAATTGGTAGGAAAAAGCCGGCTGGTGAGAAAGAATGTCTTTATGCTATCAAACAGCAAGATAAACTCGAGCTTGAACTGAAGAAAATCCAACAGACATATCACAACAAGTTTTTGGAAATACTACCTGCAGGCAAGGTCTTTGATGTTATCAGAGCTGAAGAACGTTTTCATCGTCATTCGCTCAAACAGTGGAGCGGCGGAAAGCCTCGCAATAAGCAGTGATGGGGCAACGCTCACAAAGAGGTTTGCGTGATTTGCAGACATATCTGCCATGAAGAAGTAGCCAGTGATGAGCTCTTGGAATGTCTTCTTCAGGAATATGCTTTATTAGGGTCTCTTCTACCTTCTTTGGAGTATTGGCAGAGGAACTTACCAAACCTATTCGATGGCTTACTCTGAAGACATGGGTATCTACAGCCATGGTAGCCTGACCAAAGGCTACCGACATTACTACATTGGCAGTTTTTCTCCCCACACCGGGAAGCGAAAGCAAACCTTCGGGAGTGGATGGCACTTCACCATCAAACTCATCCACCAATTGGCAAGCCATTTCGTACAGATGAGAGGCTTTGGCATTAGGATACGATATACTCTTGATATATTCATAGATTTCATCTGCCGATGCCTTGCTCATCTCTTTTGCCGTGGGAAAACGACGAAATAATTCGGGAGTGACCATGTTGACACGTTTGTCTGTGCATTGGGCACTGAGGATCACAGCCACTAATAGTTGAAAAACATTGCCAAACTCCAGTTCACTGCTTACGGTCGGCATCGCTTCTCTGAAATAGTTCAGAATGCCTTCATATCTCTCGCTTCTCTTCATTTCTTTTTCATTTGTTGATTCCTCTATTGTATGACAGGAAGGACCATGCAGAAAGAAGCATCTTATTGACCCTTCTATTGTCCTTTTATGATGTTGCACTCCTATTCCATATTGTTGAATGAAAGGGGCATGAGTGTTGCTATGCCTTCTAAGACATAGATACCTTCTGTTCCATATAACACAATGCGGAGAGGATGCTGGTGGCGCGTCTCTGTTTCTATCATCACCTGTCGGCAACTGCCACACGGACTGATGGGATGAGACAGAAAGCCTTGAGCATTGCGGGCAGCGATGGCGATAGCTTCTATCTTGACATCGGGATAAAGGTTGCCGGCTGTGAAAAGCGCATTACGCTCTGCACAGATAGTAACAGGAAATGCTGCATTTTCCTGATTGCAGCCAGTGATAATCTCACCATTTTCAAGAAGTAGGGCTGCACCGACATGAAAATGTGAATAGGGTGCATAACTTCGTTCTGTAGCTTGTCTGGCTGCATCAATGAGCTGTCGGTCGATAGACGAAAGCTCATCCTCACTGTATTCGTAGATCGTTGAGCTGATGAGATGTTTTTTCATTATGATATGATATTTATAGAACTGATGTTCTCCTTGTGATATGCAAATGTATATAAAAATGGATAATAAATGAAATCTTTTACTTAATTTTGCATGGATTTTAATCTTGTAATATTCTCAAGGAATAAAAATGAAGTATTATTCATCTATCAATATTTTCCAAAAAGGTCTTCTCAAAACACTTTTGCTGAGTGTCTGTCTTCTTTTGATAAGTCAGCCCTTAGCTGCACAGATGAGAAAGAACTCTGTTTATCAGCAATATTTTGACAAATACAGTGTCTTGGCTGTAGAGCAAATGAAGCGTTATCATATCCCCGCAAGCATTACCTTGGCTCAAGGTGTGTTCGAGTCGGGAGCAGGAAAGAGTAGGTTGGCTGTGATGGGAAACAACCATTTTGGCATCAAGTGTCATGGATGGACAGGACGAACGTTATATTTCACAGATGATGCTCCTAACGAGTGTTTCAGAGCCTATCCCTCGGTGAGAGACAGCTATGAAGATCATTCGCTCTTCTTGGTTAATGGGCAACGTTACAGAAATCTTTTCTCTCTTCGACCTACCGACTATAAAGGATGGGCAAGGGGGCTGAAAAAGGCTGGCTATGCCACTAATCCACAATATGCCAATAAGTTGATAGAGATAATTGAACTCTATGACCTGCATCGATATGATTCAGGTAAGGGCTTTGATAAGTTTATTGCCCAGCATGGTTATCAGGACAGCAACGACAATTATCTATATACTATCTATTCATTCAACTCCAACTATTATGTGAGAGCACGATACGGAGATACGTTCAAGACGATAGCGAAGCACCTTGGGCTCTCATATCGCTCTTTAGCCAAATACAATGAGAGAGATAAGCATGATATACTCAACGAAGGAGAGGTTGTCTATCTCAAGAAAAAACGATCTAAGGCTCCCAAGGAATATAAGAACAAGTTGCATGTCGTAAGAGCAGGTGAATCAATGTACACAATTGCTCAGATGTATGGAATACGTCTCAAGTATTTGTATAAAATGAACAGGTTATCGCCAGAGTATCAGATAAAGGTGGGCGACAGCTTACGCGTGAGATGATTATTCATAACGCATCGACTTGACCGGACTGATATGGGAGACAAGGAAACTCGGACCTATCAGAACAAGAAGACTGATAAGGAGGGTGGAAAGATTGAGCAATAACACATAGAGCCAATTTATTTCCACAGGAGCTTCGCTCACGTAATAGGTGGCAGGGTCAAGACTGATGATTCCAGTATATTGCTGAAGGAAAATAAGCCCCAAACCAATGGCATTGCCCCAAAGCAATCCGCGACTGATAATCATGGCGGAAAACCATAGGAAGGTGTGACGGATGGTGAGGTTGCGTGCACCAAGAGCTTTCAGAATACCTATCATCTGCGTACGCTCAAGGATGATGATAAGCAGACCGGAAATCATAGTAAAACCAGCAACGCAAATCATGAGGATGAGAATAATCCAAACGTTGATATCCAACAACTCCAACCATGAGAAAATCTGAGGATAGGCTTCGTGAATGGTTTGAGACATAAGGGTATTACCCTCATGGTCGGTGGTACGATTAACTTGAGCCACCACATTGGCGGCGGTGAGCTCTAATCGTGAGAAATCGGCTACAGAGAGCTGAATACCTGTACATTGGTCGGCCTCCCACTTGTTGAGTCTTACCGTTGTATATAAGTCGGTAAAACAGAGCATGCGGTCAAACTGCGAAAGGTTGGTCTCATAGATACCACAAACAGTAAACTTGCGTACTCGCACTTCGCCTTGGGTGATGAAATAGGCAAAGAGTTGCTTGCCCACATCGATATTGAGCTGATCGGCTACCATCTTTGAGACGAGGAGTTGCCGTGAGCTCTTCTTGTCGCTGAATGATGGGATAGTACCTTTAAGAAGATGAGCATGAAGAAAATGTGGGTCATAATCCTGTGCTATTCCCTTAAAAGTGATGCCAAGAAAATTGTCGTCGGTCTTCAGAATACCTTGAGTAAGGGCAAAACGCTCGGTGTGAGCTACTCCTTTAATTTTCTTAATAACCTTTAGCAGACTGTCGTTGACGGTGATGGGGTAGGGATCTGTGCTCTGCATGGTCAGGAAGTTTTCTATCTGTATATGGCTTCCAAAACCAATCACCTTATCTTGGATAGTATGCTTGAATCCCAACACAACAGAGACGGTGATAAGCATTACTGCCAGTCCTATAGCCACACCGGCAATGGCAGTGCGGATAGCTGGTCGGCTAACCTTCCGCTTGTCGGTAGGCGAACTATAGATTCTGTTTGCAAGGAAGAGGGAGAACGACATGTTAGCTTTGGGGGTTAGAAACTGCCATCCATATTGTCGGTCTCTCGTCCCGGATAGTTTTCCAGGGCTTTTCTCAATACCAGCAACGCCCTTGTGAGATCTTCCTTCTTAAGGACATAGGCGATACGCACTTGGTTCTTACCAGCACCAGGGGTGGTATAGAAGCCAGAGGCAGGTGCCAGCATCACTGTCTCTCCTTCATAATTGAAGTCCTCAAGACACCATCGGCAAAATTTCTCTGCATCATCAACAGGGAGCTTAGCCACAGTGTAGAAAGCTCCCATGGGGATGGGAGAATAAACTCCTGGGATGCGGTTGAGTCCATCAATGAGGCATTTGCGACGTTCAACATACTCATCATATACATCCCTGTAGTATTCCTCAGGTGCGTCGAGCGATGCTTCAGCAACAATCTGTCCGATGAGGGGAGGGGAGAGACGAGCTTGGCAGAACTTCATGACTGCCTGCTTGACCGCCTCATTCTTAGTGATGAGTGCTCCAATGCGGATGCCACATTCAGAATAGCGTTTTGATACGGAATCAATGAGAATAACGTTTTGCTCTATACCCTCCAAATGGCAGGCGCTGATATAAGGACTTCCCGTATAGATATATTCGCGATAAACCTCATCAGAGAAAAGATAGAGATCGTATTTTTTCACGAGGTCGCGTATCTGATTCATCTCCCTTCGGGTGTAAAGGTAACCTGTCGGGTTGTTTGGATTGCAAATCATGATGGCACGGGTGCGCTCGTTGATGAGCTCTTCAAACTTTTCTACCTTGGGCAGCGAGAATCCTTCCTCTATAGTGGTAGCAATAGTGCGGATAGTAGCACCGGCAGAAATGGCAAATGCCATATAGTTGGCATAGGCCGGCTCGGGTACAATAATCTCATCACCAGGGTTCAGACAGGACATAAAGGCAAAGAGCACAGCCTCACTTCCTCCAGAGGTGATGATAATATCATCGGCAGATACACAGATATTATACTTGGCATAATAGCTGACAAGTTTCTCTCGATAACTCAAATATCCTTGCGATGGAGAATACTCAAGAATCGATCTGTCGATATGTTTCAAGGCATCTAAACCAACTTGTGGTGTGGGCAGGTCGGGCTGTCCTATGTTGAGGTGATATACCTTTGTACCTCTCTTCTTCGCTGCTGCGGCAAGAGGAGCCAGTTTCCTAATGGGAGACTCTGGCATCTCCATACCACGTACAGATATCTCTGGCATAATGAATTGTTTGTTAAAAAATCGATGCAAACTTACATAAAAATATTGAGACTATCGCATAATACTTTTCTTTGTTAACGATTTTTTGAATTATCTATTTTATGGTGTCGATGAAAAAGCTTACTTTTGCGCTCATAATAGATGGAAAAAGCAATGAATTATGAAGAGTTGCTCAGCGAAAAGCAGAGCAAAACATCAAGGCCAATAGAAATGCCTTGGGGTACTTTCGGCAAACAGCTCATCGACAAAAAATATCTTAATGTCGTAGAATTGAGGAAGGACCTCGTGGTAGAACCTAAGTTTTTGGAGTGTCTCGACCATGAGAGTATTGAGATGCTAAGCATGAAAGAGAAATCCCAGATTAGTTTCGTCCGTGACATCAAAGAGGGTAATGGTACCACGCTCGTCCTTCCTTCGGGCAATCTTATCCCTCTTCAGCAGTTGCTCATCGACACACCTGCGATAGTAGCTCAACATGATGTGGTAGATGAAATGGTGGAGATGTTGTTTGCTGCAGTCGAAGCATTACATGAGAAACATATATTCCATCTTTGTTTTGCACCTACCAATGTGTTTGTGCGTAAAGGAGACAACAGGATTATGTTGCTCTGTCATGGGTCGTTCTATTTGTCGATCACCAATCAAAACAGGCTCTATGATGGCTATGAAGAGTATTTGGCGCCCGAGGTGTTCAATAACAGTGTTGTTGACCGGCGGAGCGATGTATATTCCATAGGTAAACTGATCACTTACCTCTATAGCAATTCTTCGATGCCGTTGGCATATAAGAGACTGGTAAAGAAGGCGACGATGGAACTGCCAGAGGATCGCTTTGTCTCTGTTGCTGAGATGCGAAAGGCATTGCGTATCTACAAATATGTCAATCGATCATTGTTATATCTACTCGTGGCTGCAGCAATGGCTGCATGTATCTATGGCGCTTATGTCTCATTGGTGCCAAAGGCTGAGAATGTCGAATTTGTCAAACCCGTTGTGGAACAGCAGGATGATGACCTGCTGGACAAAGGATTCAATGAAGAAACTGAGTTTGGCGTGAATGGTAAGGATACGATAGCACCGCTCACCCCAGAAGAGCGAAAACTGATGGATGAGTATGAAGCCAAATGTGAGCAGATATTTAGGGAACAATATGAGAAAGAGGCTGAAGCTATCCTTTCTAAGATATATAACCGAACAGCAATGAACTCCAGTGAGAAAGCTTTTCTCGCAGGAAGTCATTCCACGATGGAGGAGTTGCTCAAGGCACAGGTTGAAATAGCAGCAAAAGCTGGCCTGACTGATTCAAAGAGTCAGCGGATAGCCACAGAGATAGTGGAGAAAATCACTGAGCGCAAGAAAGCAGAGATGAAAAAAGCGGCAACAGGAGAGTAGAGTCTCGTTTTTTTTGAGTAGTTTTGCAGCCGTTTTTAATGAACGTAGTTTTAATAATCAAAATAGAAATATCATGAGAAGTAGAACAGCCGAATGGTTTGAGTGCAAGATTCGTTATGAGAAGACCATGGAAGACGGCATGCAGAAGAAGGTGACAGAAACTTATACCGTTGATGCTTTGAGCTTTACCGAGGCAGAGCAGCGTATCATCGAAGAAATGTCGGCCTATATAAGTGGAGAGTTTGAAGTGGCTGATATCAAGAAGGCTGCATATAAGGAGATTTTCTTCAGCGACGAAGACGTTGCCGATCGTTGGTATAAGTGCAAGTTGCAGTTTATTACCATCGATGAGAAAACAGAGAAAGAGAAACGCTCCAACGTCAATTATCTTGTTAATGCAGGAACGCTCAATGGAGCCGTGAAGAATATTGACGAGGTAATGGGCGGAACAATGATTGATTACGTGATAGCATCAGTAGCCGAAACAGCGTTGATGGATGTCTTTGAGTTTAAGTCTGATAAGGAAAAGAACGATCAACCCGAATACGAGGGATAAATCATGAACAGCGGTATCACGGAGAGATTGACCGAGGTAAAGGCGCAGTTGCCCGAGGGGGTATCCTTGGTGGCTGTAAGCAAGTATCATCCAGAAGAGATGATAGCCGAGGCTTATGAAGCTGGTCAACGAGTGTTTGGAGAGAGTCACGAACAAGAACTCTCCAAGAAGCAGGCTTCACTGCCCAAAGACATCTGTTGGCATTTCATAGGGCATCTTCAAACCAATAAGGTGAAATATATCGCTCCTTATATCACTATGATTGAGGCCGTAGATACGCCAAAACTGCTGAGAGAAATCAACAAGCAGGCCCTAAAGAATCATAGGGTGATTGATGTGCTGCTGGAGTTGCATATCGCTGAGGAGGAGACCAAATATGGTTTCACCATTGATGAATGCAGACAATGGCTCAGTGAGGGAGAGTGGCGTCAATTAGAGGGTGTGAGAATATGTGGATTGATGATGATGGCCTCATACACTGATAACAGTCGTCAGATAGAACAGGAGTTCTCCTCAGCCTACCAGTTCTATAACGAGCTGAAGCAAACGGTGATGGCTGATGCACCCTATTTCAATATCCGTTCATGGGGTATGAGTTACGACTATCTACAAGCTATTGCCTGTGGAAGTAATATGGTGCGCGTAGGGACAAAAATCTTTGGAGAACGAGTATATTGATTAATATCTTTCTCTCTCATAAGAGGATAGTTCATTTCGGACGTTTCTTCCTTAGGCTGAACAAGTCGGAGAAGCGTCCGAATTCTTTTTTCAATATGAGTCCGAGACCTTGGGTGTTCAGACTGCTCCTCGTGAAATAGCGGTCATTGGTTTGGTTATACACCTTCACTGCTACAGAACCATTGGGAGTGAGCAGGTATCTGACGTCGAAGTCGCCGATAAAACTTGAGGTGGCAGTGTTGGAATTGTCGCGGTATCCAAACTGTCCATTGATAAGGAGTCTGTTGTTGAGCAGTCGTCCGCTTAGTAATCCTTCATATTCGGCATTGTTCCAACCCTCATTACCCGTAGAGATATTGGCGCCAAAGTTCCAGTTATTGTTATTCAATACCGTATTGAGTACGTTATTTACCTGCGAAGACAAGGTTCCTGACAGGAGACTCTGCATTGCCAATGACGTTTGGCTCTGTTGGTTTTCCCCATTAAGTTGTGCATTATTGTTACCTTGTGGATAGAATCGGCCTATGCCCAAGAGATAAATCACTTGTTGGTTCATCTCCTCTTCATTGTTGATGATATTACGTACGAGCTGTTTCTCATCGCTACTCACTGTGGGGAGGTCAAGATCGAAATCCACTTTGGGCGCACGTGGCTGTCCGGTGATGTTCATCAGACAGTTGACACGGGTAGTGTTACTGTTTGAAAAACTATTACCGATGTTGAGGTCGGAGAGCGAGACTCCATTAACGGTATGGACGGCCTGTAGATTGAGTGTGGCATCATAGGGATTACCCCCGAAAACTATGGTTCCACCTTCGTTGAAATTGAAGTTCTTCTTCATAATATCCTGAATGGTGATACCATAGGTGCCATGGCTTACAGTGTAAGTGCCGTAGAGATTAAACGCACCCTTATTATAATAGGTGGCGCGAAGTACTCCGTTTCCTTCCAAGGTGATGTAGTCATTGGTCTTGGCATCCATCAAAAGACGCAACTGTGCATTGGGATTGGTGTTGATGAGCAAGTTGATATAAAGGTCTGACGACTGGTTGAACCAATTCTCTGTCGATTTCGTCGATTGTTGTACAGCATCGATGGTGAGTGTGTCGGCAAGTGTTTGCTGTGAGGCCGTTCCCCAACGGATAAATTCTTGTGAAGTAAGGGCGTCAGGACTGGACACATTGTAAACAAACACTGAGTGAGGTTGGGGAGTGATGTCTGCATCTATTACCAACCTGCCACTACGCCCAGTGATATCTACGTTGCCTGAGCCATAAACAGTGCCATAGAAGGTCTCATTTCCAAAGTCAGTGAAACGATATACCAGCATGTTTCTGCTTTCTAAAGAGAGGTCGTAGGATAAACGGGTGAGATGTTTGTGATGGATGTTTCCTGTGACAAATCCTCTGTTGCCCTGAGTGTCATAGATAGGGATATTCCTCAGCACAATCTCATCTGGGATAAAACGGACAGTGTCATTGCGCAGTTGATAAGTGCAACCTAATGGCTTAATATGTGTATTACCATCTACAACAAGCTCTCCCGTAAGATTGATTTCGCTGAGTGGCCCAAGGAGACGCACTTCTCCGTTGGCACTGCCGTTGACATATTTCGTAAAACTCTCTGTGAAGGATTGAAGAAAAGAAATATTGGTATTTTCTGCTTTGATACTGAGGTCGATATGACCAGGAGATGGCTCTACCCAACCTTGTATAATAGTGTTTCTCTCACTGCTGTCGCGTGCGATAGCATCGATGTCGATACGCTTATTATCCTTGTTCCATAGGGCTAATGCATGGAGCGTACCCATCGGGCCTTCCTCAAAAGTAAACTGTTTTACCAGTAGCCTTGCATTGGCTTCAAAATCGCGGAAAGGAGCCTTGATATAAGCATGTCCTGAGGCCAGTCCTCCAAACTCTACCGAGTGGAAGTTGACCAAATCAAGCACATAGGAAACATCAACGTCATTGAGGTTGACGTGAATAGAGTCGGCGTGGTTGTCCGTTCCTTTGCCGTCTATCAAGATATGTTGCTGTTGATGCTGAAGACTGAAATGATCTATCTCCACATAGTTCTTTGAGTAGTTGATACGCGAAGGAGCCATCTGCCATCGCGCACCTTTTACCATGATGACAGAAGGGAGAATGTCAATCTCTGCTCGTTCTCTGTTGTATTCATCTTTTAGGAATCGCGACTGCGTGTTTATTTCTCCGCTGTTCCCCCCATCCTCTTGCTGCTTCCATGCCAGAGAAGTTGACAGTCGGTTGTCTGCGGCATGACCTCTAATGTCAAAGATTGTTGTCTTCCCTATGTTGTTGGTGCGCGCGATACTGCTATTGAGATGTAGTGTGTCTCCCGGACTATAAAGGTCTATGCGTCCATCTGTGTATTTGCTGCCCTCATAATCCATATAAGGAAGGGTGGCATGAAAGGCGAGATAATGAGTGAGATCGTTCATCCTCAGTGTGATATTCATGGGCTCACTTATTCTTAGATCAACGCCTAAGAGGTGTCGCATAAATTGAGTATCTTCGATATTACCCCATAACGTGAATCTGTTTCGAACAGATTGAGACGAATGCTGTTTGTTGTCTGAGGCATTGATGGTCGCGATAGGGATGGTAGGCATCCTGTGAGACAGTTGTGATATGATACTGTGAGGAATACTGCTAAGGGTATATTGACCAAAGATTTCTACAGACCCAAAATCACTCTTAATCTGCAGATGTCTGTCTTCACCTTCTTGTTCACTCTGCAGTGAGAGCTGCTTCAATGTATAGATATCGCTTCCATCAGGACGCGTCATCGATAATTGGCGGAGTTCACACTGCCCGATGATATTGTCGATGTTGGATCCTCTTAGGTCTGCATTGAGTTGCCCACTGAAGACCGCATCCTCCCATCTGTCGCTTAGGTTGAGTGCCTGCGGATGCAACTCGTTTACTTCAGTTCGTAACAATAGGGAGTGCTCAGCCTTCTCTTTCTTGTAATCGGCTGATAAACTTGCAGTTAGCAGTGGGTCATTGATGCGCCCATTTATATTCATCTCTCCGTGTTGATATTTGCCATTAAACTGGCACTGACGATAGTTGTAGCCTCGCCATTCCAATTGGGGAATATCTGCATCTGCATTGATGAGTAATGCGTTCTTGTCTCCCCATTTGCCATTCAGCTTTATGTTGGCAGTGAGGCGACCGAATTCGTTTCCTGCAAACTGGAGTTCGTTGAGTTTTAGATTGGGGAGGTTGGCAGACGATGAAAACATCTTACTCTTCTTGTTGTGCTGACCCTCAATGATTAGTTCACCAATGTCTGTTGACATGATGGCATTGAGTGTCTGAATTGTCCCGTCAGACCTACCGTTAGCTGACAGTCTTATCATCCCCAACTGACCCAATACCGGAGGGAGAGCGATACCTTGTGAAGAGAAGCGTGTGCTCAAGTCGTTGATAACGTCTTCCGAACACTCAAAGTTCAGATTGTCCAATTGCCAACAGGGCAAGTTGACTACACCTTTTGTCGTCAGAGACAATCGGTGTGTATCACTGTTTATCGCCAGTTCGTGTATGTTGATGTGCGTGTCAGTACCGGTTATGTTGGCATCAATTCTAAAGGAATCATCAATGGAGGAAGGGAAAGGAAGGAATGCCTGTAAGTCACTGAGGTTAAGTGATGACGCATGGAACGAACCCTTGAAATTGAGCGAGCCGCTTTTAATCGACAATCCTTTGAGTAAGGTGGATTGTGGAGCCAACAGGTAAGTGGCTGTAAGCTGTGGAAGAGAGAGAGAGGAATGGGGTAGGGCTATCTCCAACTCGTTTATGTCAAACTGTTGTTGAGTGGCGTGGAGGAAGAAGGAAAGGCGAGACAGACAAAAACCTGTCTGTTCCTGAAAAGCCAGTCGCTTCACCCTAACATCTATCTCATCATCGCTCAACTGTTTGAGCATAAGATGGGCAGAAAGACCTTGAAGATTCAGGTGAGCGGGATTAAACTTCTTGGGTGTATAGGGAAGGTCAAGCCTATTATACTTTAGTTGAGCATTGCGTATGATGAGCGAACCAATCTGCAGATGAAGAGGGGAAGACGATGCACTGTCCGAAGAAGACAGCTTGTCGATAATAAACTGGCAGTTAGTCTCTGAATTGGCATTGGCTTGATAGATATTGATATCTGCACCGAGGAGTTGGGCAGAGTTGATAACGATATGTCCTTGGGTGATAAGTGGGAGCAGTTCTATTTTTGCTGCCACACGAAAGGCTTTCAGCAGCGGCTGCTCTCGTTGGTCATAAAGCTCGATGTTGTCAATCACCAAACGATTGAGGAATCCCAGGTCAATGCGCTCTATCTTCACCTCCGTCTCCAATTGCTCTGACAGAATCTTAGCTGTCTGATTGGCTATATAGCGCTGAGCAGTAGGGATATGAATCAGTGTAATCGCTAACAGATAGATGCTGACGATTGCCCAAATGAGGATATTGATGGTATGTTTGACAATTTTCAATTGGATGTTCTTTTTTGTATTGAATGCATAGCTATTGCTTTCAACCGACAAAATTACTAAAAAAACATGAGATATTTTAGATTTTCTTTGTATTTTTGCAACCGCAACTATTCAATTCTAAATGATTTAAGGCTATGGATAATATCATTAAATTGCGCAAAGGCCTTGATATCAAACTTAAAGGAAAGGCAGAGCAGAGGACCGATATTGTGACGTCTGATGGTTATTATGCCTTGCAACCTGCTGATTTTGTGGGGATTGTCCCTAAGGTTGTGGTGAAAGAGGGTGATATCGTTAAGGCGGGAGAAGCGCTTTTTGTGAGTAAAGCGAACCCCAAAGTGAAGTTTATTTCACCTGTGAGCGGAACGGTTACCGCTGTAAGAAGAGGTGAGAGACGAAAAGTGTTGAGTGTGAATGTGAAGGCCGATGACATTCAGACGAGTGTTGATTTCGGAAAGAGAGACCCTAAACAGATGGAAGGTCATGAAGTAGTGGATTATCTCCTTGAGGCAGGACTCTTTGGGATGATTTTTCAGATACCATATGCTATCTCGGCCAATCCTGATGTGCTCCCCAAGGCCATTGCAGTTTCTGCATTAAGAGACAAACCCCTTGCCGCCGACTTTGAATATGAACTGAAGGGACAGGAAGAGGATTTTCAAACAGGACTCACTGCGCTCTCGAGAATTGCCAAAGTGTATTTGGGCGTGGGGGGGCACCAGACCTCTAACGCGCTAAATGTTGCAAAAGACGTTGAGACAGCAATTTTTGATGGTCCTTGTCCTGCTGGCAATGTGGGCGTACAGGTGAATCACCTATGTCCGGTAAACAAAGGAGAGGTGGTGTGGACAGTCGATCCCACAGTGGTCCTGTTCATAGGAAGACTCTTCAACACAGGAAAAGTCAATCTGAAGAGGACCATAGCCTTGGTAGGAGGAATGGTGAAAAATCCGTGTTATGTAGAGATGATAGTAGGACAGGAGTTGTCAACATTGCTTCATGGAAGGGTTGATGAAACCAAACACTTGCGTATCATCGATGGCAATGTGTTGACGGGAAAGACTACCTCTATCGACGGATTCTTAGGTGCATGTTCTTCTGAAATTACTGTCATTCCCGAAGGTGATGATGTTGATGAAGCCTTTGGATGGATAATGCCGCGATTCCAACAGTTCTCTGCCAACAGAAGTTATTTCTCTTGGTTGATGGGTAAGAAGAAAACTTATGAGTTGGATGCCCGTGTGAAGGGAGGAGAGCGTCATATGATCATGAGTGAGGAATATGATAAAGTGTTCCCCATGGACATCTATCCTGAATATCTCATAAAAGCTATTCTTGCAGGCGATATAGACCGAATGGAACAGTTGGGTATCTATGAAGTGTCGCCCGAAGATTTTGCCTTGGCAGAGTTCGTGTGTAGCTCAAAGATGGAACTGCAACGAATTGTACGTCAGGGACTTGATATGCTTATAAAAGAAAATAGATAATTGTTAAGAGATATGAGTTTTTTAAGAAAATATTTGGATAAGATAAGACCCAATTTCGAAAAAGAAGGGAACCTCCATTTCCTCCGTAGTGTTTATGATGGAATGGAAACCTTTCTATATGTACCTCACCACACTGCTCAAAGCGGAACGCATATCCATGATGCCATCGACTCCAAGCGTATCATGAGCTTTGTGGTCATTGCTCTTCTGCCAGCCCTGCTGTTTGGTATGTATAATGTGGGTTATCAGAATTATCTTGCTGTTGGGACATTGAATGATGCCTCTTGGATTGAACTGATGCTCTATGGAGCTATCATGGTATTGCCCAAGATAGCAGTCAGTTATATTGTAGGATTAGGCATTGAGTTCGCTTGGGCACAATGGAAGGGTGAAGAGATACAGGAGGGTTATCTTGTATCAGGTATTATCATCCCACTCATTTGTCCAGTAGGTTGCCCTCTTTGGATACTTGCCATTGCGGTGGCCTTTGCTGTAGTCTTTGGCAAGGAGATTTTTGGCGGCACAGGAATGAATATTTTCAATGTCGCATTGCTGGCTCGTGCCTTCCTCTTCTTCTCTTATCCCACAAAGATGAGTGGAGATAGTGTCTGGGTGGCTAATGAGGCTTGTTGCGGACTTGGCAACACTCTTCCTGATGCTTTCACCATGGCTACTCCTTTGGCTGGGGTAGGTCAGGGCATCGCCCCCGACCTGTCGCTCTGTGAAATGGTGATTGGTCTTATACCGGGTAGTATTGGTGAAACGAGTGTGATAGCTATTGCTATTGGTGCGGTCATCTTATTGACGACAGGCATTGCCAGTTGGAAAACAATGCTCAGCGTGTTTGTAGGCGGTGCTTTGACGGCAGCTCTGTTCCAGGAGTTGGGCATGACCAATATCTCTTGGTACACACATCTCTGTCTTGGTGGTTTCGCTTTCGGTGCCGTATTCATGGCCACCGACCCAGTGACGAGTGCCCGCACCTCGTGTGGCAAGTACGTTTATGGCTTCCTTATAGGTGTCGTAGCCGTTGTTGTGAGAGTGATGAACCCAGGCTACCCAGAAGGAATGATGTTGGCTATCCTGCTGATGAACATGTTTGCTCCCCTTATCGACTATTGTGTTGTAGAGCGTAATATAAGCAAACGTGCCAAACGTGGAAAAGAATAATGATTTATCAATAAACTACAGCAATGAAGAAAAAAATAAATACCAATTCCAATACCTATATCCTTGTATATAGTGCTGTGTTGGTGGTGGTCGTAGCTTTTTTGTTGGCTTTTATCTATCAGTCGCTCAAAGCTATGCAAGACGCCAATGTGGCATTGGATAAGAAGAAACAGATTCTCGCCGCACTCAATATCCGTAATCTCTCTGATGATGAGGCTAAGCAAACTTATGCAGAGGTGATTGATGCCGATCGCATCATCAATGAGAAAGGAAATGTGATTGTTCAGGGAGAAAAGGGTGGAGAGCAAGCAGCTTTCAAACTGAAGAGCAGTGATGCTAAGGAAGGCAAGCTCGCACTTTATATCTGTACCGTCAATGGACAAACCAAGTATGTTATCCCCGTTTATGGCATGGGCCTTTGGGGAAGTATATGGGGTTATGTGGCTGTCGATGATGACCTCAACACCGTGTTTGGCGCCTATTTCGACCATGAGAGCGAGACGGCAGGCCTCGGTGCAGAAATCAAGGATAGCAAGCAGTGGCAAGATCAGTTCAAGGGAAAACATCTTTTCCAGTCAGGCAGCGACGAGGTGAAGCTTCAGGTGCTCAAGAAGAGTGATGTGAGCGACCCCACGACCCAGTGTGATGCCGTGACAGGAGCGACGCTGACATCTGATGGTGTCAGTCAGATGTTGACAACCAGTTTGTCGCGATATAGAGCTTTTCTTAAACAAAACAATAACGTGAAGGAGGCACAGTGATATGAGTAAGTTATTTTCAAAAGAGAACAGGGAAGTATTTTCACGCCCTCTAAATCTCGACCATCCTATTCTCATCCAAGTGTTGGGTATCTGCTCTGCGTTGGCAGTTACCTCACAGCTCAAACCTGCTGTTGTGATGGGATTGGCGGTGACGGTTATTACTGCTTTTGCCAGTGTCATCATCTCACTCATCCGCCACACCATCCCCACCCGCATACGTATCGTTGTTCAGTTGGTGGTAGTGGCTACGCTTGTCACCATCGTCAGTCAGGTGCTAAAGGCATTTGCCTATGATGTGAGTGTGCAACTTTCCGTTTATGTGGGATTGATCATTACCAATTGTATCCTTATGGGACGTCTCGAAGCTTTTTCTATGATGAACAGACCATGGCCGAGTTTCCTTGACGGAGTGTCCAATGGCTTGGGTTATGCAATGGTATTGGTGATAGTAGGTGGCGTGCGAGAATTTTTTGGACGTGGAAGTCTGATGGGTATCCAACTCATTCCTGATTGTTTCTACGATTGGGGATATATCAACAATGGAATGATGACCATGCCGGCGATGGCACTCATCCTGCTGGGATGTGTCATCTGGATTCATCGTGCATATTTCTATAAAGAAAAATAATCAGAAACTATGGAACATTTGTTTGGTTTGTTTTTTAGGTCCATCTTTGTGGACAACATGATATTCGCATTCTTCCTCGGAATGTGTTCATTTTTGGCCGTGTCGAAGAACGTCAAGACCTCTCTTGGTTTGGGCATAGCAGTAACATTTGTACTTGTTGTAACGGTGCCTGTTGACTATCTGTTACAGACACGTATCCTCGGTCCCAACTGTCTTGTGGAGGGTGTTGACCTTTCCTATCTGAGCTTTATCCTTTTCATCGCAGTGATAGCAGGTATAGTTCAGTTGGTAGAGATGATCGTTGAGCGATATTCGCCCTCGCTGTATGCAGCACTGGGTATCTTCCTGCCCCTTATTGCAGTCAACTGTGCTATCATGGGTGCATCACTGTTTATGCAGCAGCGCATCAATCTCGACCCCTCAAACACTCAGTATATAGGTTCCTTTCTCGATGCATTGGTCTATGCCATAGGTAGTGGTATCGGTTGGACCTTGGCCATTGTCGCCATGGGAGCTATTAGGGAGAAGATGCAGTATAGTGATGTACCCAAACCCCTTCAGGGATTAGGCATCACCTTTATCACCGTGGGACTGATGGCCATGGCTATGATGTGTTTCTCCGGTTTGAAAATATAAATCTTGTTTATTCTTAGTATTATGGCATTATTCATATTGATTAGTATAGGCGTTTTCCTCACAGCCATTCTTTTACTGGTGATACTTCTCTTGGTAGCAAAGAACTATCTCTCACCAGGAGGAAATGCTGATATAGAGGTCAATGGAACGACCCATCTTTCTGTGCCTCAGGGAGGCAATCTAATGGCCACCCTCAATGAGAATGGAATCTATCTCCCTTCAGCATGTGGCGGTAAGGCATCCTGTGGACAATGTAAACTCCAGGTGCTTGAGGGAGGTGGCGAAATTCTCGACTCAGAGAAGCCGCATTTTACACGCAAGGAGATTAAGGAACACTGGCGACTTGGATGTCAGTGTAAAGTGAAGGGTGATTTGAAAATCAAGGTGCCTGAGAGTGTATTGGGCGTTAAGGAATATGAGTGTACGGTCATCTCCAACAAGAACGTGGCTACCTTTATCAAGGAGTTTAAGGTGCAGTTGCCTAAGGGTGCCCACATGGACTTCCTTCCCGGCTCTTATGCCCAGATCAAGATTCCGACATTCAGCATCGACTATGACAAGGACATCGACAAGAGTCTCATTGGCGATGAGTATCTCCCCGCATGGAATAAGTTTGGACTCTTCCCCCTGAAGTGTGTCAACACCGAACCAACAATCCGAGCCTACTCCATGGCCAACTATCCCGCTGAGGGAGATGTGTTTATGCTTACCGTACGTATAGCAACACCGCCATTCAAGCCCGATAGAAGTGGATTTATGGAGGTGAACCCAGGAATCGCTTCTTCTTATATCTTCACACTGAAGCCTGGTGACAAGGTGGTGATGAGTGGTCCTTATGGAGATTTCCATCCTCATTTCGATTCTAAGAAAGAGATGATATGGGTAGGTGGTGGAGCAGGTATGGCTCCACTGCGTGCACAGATTATGCACATGACTAAAACCCTCCAGACAAGAGACCGCGAGATGCACTATTTCTATGGAGCACGTGCGCTCAACGAGGTGTTCTATCTTGAAGACTTCCTGGGATTGGAGAAGGAGTATGACAACTTCCATTTCCACCTTGCGCTCGACAGACCAGACCCTGCTGCTGATGCTGCGGGTGTAAAATACACTGCTGGCTTTGTACATCAGGTGATGCTCGACACCTATCTCAAGGATCATGAGGCACCTGAGGATATCGAATACTACATGTGTGGACCTGGCCCTATGTCAAAGGCTGTTGTAGCGATGCTCGACTCTCTTGGCGTAGAACCGGAGTCAATCATGTACGACAATTTTGGTGGATAACGACCACCTTCCTTCTGTCACGACCTCCGATGTCAGACATAACTCAATGTTGGCATCGGAGGTTTTTTTATCAGCATGCTGCCGAGGCTACTTTTGGTCCAAATAGTAAGAAAAACTATTCTATTTGACAGATTTTTGCCAACAAACTCTACATTTTGAATAAAGATGATTATCTTTGCAACGATTAACAAGGAAAGATATGACGCTCATCATTGTTGCCATCCTATTGTTGGGCTATCTGTTGATAGCCACCGCTCAAATTACCAATGTCAACAAGTCGGCAGTGGCAATGTTTGTGTGTGCATTGGGATGGGTGATATACATCTGTTATGGTTCTGACTTTGTGATGAGTCAGCATTCTCCAGAGTATAGGGAATACCTGATGGCTATGGGGCATCAGGCATCGTCGGTGAAGTATTTTATTTGCGAGACAGTATTTCTCAAGTATGTGGGTAAGGCAGCAGCCATCGTTCTCTTCCTTCTTGCGACAATGACCATCGTAGAGATTCTCAATACCAATGGTTGTTTCGATTTTTTCAGCGAGTGGATAAGAACACGCAACAGCAAACGGCTCCTTTGGACCATTACCCTTGCCACCTTTGTCGTTTCTGCCAACCTTGATAACCTCACCACTACAACGATGATGCTTGTTGTCATGCACAATATTGTTCAGAATCGAAGGCAAAGGATGGTTATCGGTACCTCAATTGTTCTTGCAGCCAATGCCGGAGGTTGCTTCACTGTCATAGGCGATCCTCTTGGTGTCTATCTGTGGGGTGAAGGAGCAGTGACTGCTACCAATTTCTCAGCCTATCTTTTCCTGCCTTCCGTCATAGCATGGGTGCTTCCCACCTATCTGTTGGGTCGCCAACTGCCCGATCATCTCGATGTGACATGGTGTGCTGCTCCCTATCGTGGAGATGATACCCGCCTTAACAGATGGCAGCGTATCTTGATGTTCTTTGTCGGCATCGGAGGTCTGTGGTTCATCCCCACATTCCATAACATCACCAAGCTCAGTCCTTTCCTCGGAGCTCTCTGTGTACTGTCAGTATTGTGGGTGGTTCACGAGGTGTTTAATAGAAAACTCATGAATGCTGATCAGAATATCCAAAGGAGTATTCCACGAGTGTTGCAATATGGCGCCATCCAGCAGATTCTTTTCGTGTTGGCCATTCTGCTTGCCATGGGTATGGCTATCGAGACTGGTGCCCTCCTTGCAGCGTCAGAATGGGTAGATTATCATATTCATAATGTGTGGATAGTAGGTCTGATTAGCGGTGTGCTGAGCAGTGTGATTGATACGTTCACTGTTGCCATGAGCAATGCCTCCTTCTATGATGTGATTGAGGGCGATCTGGACCGATGGTGGGTGGATGCCGACTATATGCTCAACTTCGTTCAGAACGGAGCTTATTGGAAGTTGATTGCCTATACTACGGCGATAGGCGGATGCCTGTTTGGTTACGCCAATATGAGCGGCTTGGCATTGATGAAAATGGAACATGTGAGGGTAGGGTGGTATCTGCGCCACTGCACCCTGAAGATTATGATAGGATGGTTGCTTGGTTTGGCTGTTCTCTATGCAGAGTGTGAGCTGTTCTGAGCTCCCCAAAAAATAACCTAACTGATTAGATATAAAAGTTTATCCTTACAAGTGTATATTAGATTGTTAAACGAAAGATCAAAGAGGTATTATGGGAAGAATTAAAACGATTGGAATCCTAACGTCTGGAGGTGATGCCCCAGGGATGAATGCCGCAATTAGGGCGGTGACGCGTGCAGGTATCTGCAATGGCTTTACTATCAAGGCCATTTATCGTGGATATGATGGACTCATCAACGGAGAGGTGAAGACCTTTACCACTGAGAACGTGAGTGGTATTATTATGCAGGGTGGCACTATCCTCAAAACAGCCCGCTGTAAGGAGTTTATGACCCCCGAAGGTAAGGCCAAAGCCTACGAAACCATGCAACGAGAGGAGATAGATGCATTGGTTGTTATAGGAGGAAATGGCTCGCTCACTGGTGCACGTGACTTCGCAGCCGAATATGATGTGTGCTGTATCGGCCTTCCCGGCACAATAGATAACGATCTCTATGGCACCGACTCCACCATAGGCTACGACACCACAATGAATACCATCGTTGATTGTGTTGACCGCATCCGTGATACAGCGCAAAGTCATGAGCGCATCTTCTTTGTCGAAGTGATGGGTAGAGATGCCGGTTTCCTCGCACAGAACAGTGCCATTGCCAGTGGTGCCGAGGCAGCTATCATCCCCGAGGACTCTACCGATGTCGATCAGTTGGCTCGCTTCATGGAGCGTGGCATCAGAAAGTCAAAGAAGAGTTGCATCGTCATCGTATCTGAGAGTCCTAAATGCGGCGCACTTTACTATGCAGATCGTGTGAAGAAGGAATTCCCCAATTTTGATGTTCGCGTCTCTATCCTTGGTCATCTCCAGCGCGGAGGTCGCCCCACAGCTCACGATCGTATCTTGGCAAGCAGGACAGGTGTAGGTGCCATCGAAGCTATCATGCAGGGACAGCGCAATGTAATGGTTGGCGTAAGAAACAACGAGATTGTCTATGTTCCTTTCAGCGATGCCATTCGTACCGACAAACCTCTTGATATGAAACTTATCAAGGTGCTCGATGAGTTGAGCATTTAGTAGATGCACGATACACAAAGAATCATGATATGCCACATTCTGGCTTAAAAAAAAATAAAAACGAAGGAAAAGCCGTTATTTAGTGTAATATCATGAGAATAAATGTTATCTTTGCACTACCTAAAATTTGAGAGAAGTGGAATGTTCGGTTTCGCTCCCTATAACAGAGAAACGTAACAATAATAAATACTATATTAGCTTATGTCACAAATTGATGGGCGCATTTCCCAAATTATTGGACCTGTGATTGATGTCTATTTCGATACCGAGGGTAAAGATGCTGAGAACGTGCTGCCAAAGATTCATGAGGCTTTGAAGATAACAAAGCCCGATGGTAAGGAACTGATTGCTGAGGTGCAGCAACACATTGGCGAGGATACTGTTCGCTGTGTGGCAATGGACAATACTGATGGTTTGCAGCGCGGACTGAAAGCCACATCAATAGGCTCTCCTATACAGATGCCTTCAGGCGATCAGATTAAAGGGCGTATGCTCAACGTGATAGGACAACCTATCGATGGCATGAAATCCTTCGATATGCAAGGAGCTTATCCCATACACAGAGAAGCACCTGCTTTCGAAGAACTTTCCACTAAAAAGGAAATGCTTGCAACAGGTATCAAGGTGATTGACCTTCTTGAACCGTATATGAAAGGAGGAAAGATTGGCCTTTTTGGAGGTGCTGGTGTGGGCAAGACAGTGCTCATCATGGAGCTCATCAACAATATCGCCAAGGGACATAATGGCTATTCTGTCTTTGCCGGAGTAGGAGAACGTACCCGCGAAGGTAACGACCTTATCCGTGAGATGATAGAGAGTGGCGTTATCCGATATGGCGATAAGTTTAGAAAAGCTATGGATGAGGGTAAGTGGGACCTCTCGCTCGTCGATCCCGAAGAGCTGAAGAAAAGTCAGGCTACGCTCGTTTACGGACAGATGAACGAGCCCCCAGGAGCACGTGCCTCTGTGGCGCTCTCCGGACTTACCGTTGCAGAGGAGTTCCGCGATAATGGAGGTAAGGATGGTGCAGCCGCCGATATTCTTTTCTTTATCGACAACATCTTCCGATTTACTCAGGCAGGTTCTGAGGTATCTGCCCTTCTCGGACGTATGCCATCAGCGGTAGGTTATCAGCCTACGTTGGCCAGTGAGATGGGTGTGATGCAGGAACGTATCACCTCTACAAAGAAGGGAAGTATCACTTCCGTACAGGCAGTCTATGTGCCAGCCGACGACTTGACCGACCCGGCACCTGCCACTACTTTTACTCATCTTGACGCCACGACAGAGCTGAGCCGTAAGATTGCTGAGCTTGGTATCTATCCAGCCGTTGACCCGCTCGGAAGTACCTCACGTATCCTCGACCCATTGATTGTCGGCAAGGAGCATTATGAGTGTGCGCAACGTGTGAAAGAGATTCTTCAGCGTTACAAGGAGTTGCAGGACATTATCGCTATCCTCGGTATGGATGAGTTGTCCGACGAAGATAAACTCACCGTTAACCGTGCACGCCGTGTTCAGCGCTTCCTTTCCCAGCCATTCTCTGTTGCCGAACAGTTCACAGGCTTACCCGGTGTGATGGTATCTATTGAAGACACGATCAAAGGCTTCAATGCCATTCTCAATGGTGAGGTGGACGACCTGCCCGAACAGGCATTCCTCAATGTCGGTACGATAGAGGATGCTAAGGCTAAAGCTAAGAAACTTATTGAAGCTGCAAAGAATTAAAGTTGGGGAGTTGAGAATATGAGTAGATTGAAACTGAGGATAATCTCTCCCGAGAAGATTCTGTATGTTGGAGATGTGGATTGTGTGACTGTTCCTGGCTCAAGTGGAGAGTTTCAGATCTATATCAACCACTCACCAATCATCTCTTGTCTTGATAAGGGAAAGATTGTCTATGATGATACTCAGGGACGTCATGAACTCCAGATAACGAGTGGCTTTGTAGAAGTGCAAAACAACAATGTGAGTCTCTGTGTTGAGTTGTAAGACAATATAATACGATGATAGAAATTAACAGAATATGCAGGAAGTATCTGATTCAGACCGTACTACTGATACTTGTCGTAACAGTGTTGGTGAAAGGTTGTGAATTAGCTTTCCATTGCCAGTCGCTATGGTCTCCCATTGCGGTGAGCGTAGTCTTCTCGCTCTTGGTTGAGCTTGCAGATGTGCTGGTGTGGAAGAAGGCAGCCCGCCACTCTTCTGAGTCGCTCACCACCTTCTATTCTGCAGTTTCTGGGTTCAGAATGTTGCTGGCATTAGCTGCACTTTTTGTCTGTTTCTTAGTCGTAGGCCGCGATGCGATGAGTTCTTATGTACTTGTCTTCCTGGTCTATTATGTTACATTGTTGACACACCATGCTATCTTCTTCTCCCGTCTGTCTAACAGACACAACCAACTTGGAAATAATAACAATTGTGCAAAATAATCATGTGCAAGATGAAAAATATTAGAACGCTGCTGTTCCTTCTGATAATGGCTTTCCTTCCTGCTACACTCCTTGCCTCCACGGCAGAGGGTGAAGGTAAGAAGTTGAACATACCTGAGATTGTTCTCGAACATCTGGCCGATTCTTACGAATGGCATATTGTTACTTATGACAGTAAGCATATCAGCATTCCTCTTCCTGTGATTATCCGAAGTGAAAAGACCGGCGAATGGCATTTGTGCACCGCTCATTCCTTGCCACAAGGATTTTTCTTCAACAAGGAATATCATGGCAAGATTTACGAGAAGATGGACGATGGTTCGGCAGTGCGCCCCCTTGACCTTAGTCTGACGAAGGTAGCGGTTCAGATTTGGATAGTGGTATTCTTGATGATTGCTATCTTCCTCTCCTGCGCCCATTGGTATAAGTCGAGAGACGAGAAGAGTCCGGCACCTAAAGGCTTCGTTGGTGCGATGGAGATGCTGGTAATGAATATCTATGAGGAATTGATTAGACCATCGGTGGGTGAGAAGCACTACAAACGCTATGCCCCCTATCTTCTTACAGTCTTTTTCTTCATTTTTATTACCAACATAGTGGGTTTGATACCTTTATTCCCCAGTGGAGCCAATGTCACGGGAAACATCAATATTACTCTGTTCTTGGCGGTATGTACCATGTTGGCCATCAATCTTTTTGGTAATAAGGAATATTGGAAGGAGATTTTCTGGCCCGAAGTGCCCCTCTTCCTCAAAGCTTATCCTGTACCCATCATGCCTGTGATAGAGCTTTTTGGTGTGTTCACCAAACCATTCGCCCTGATGATTCGTCTTTTTGCCAACATGATGGCAGGTCATGCAGTGATGCTGAGTTTCACATGCGTTATCTTCCTCGGTTGGTCGATGGGTGTAGGTTATGGTCTGGGTCTCAATTTATTCAGCATCCTCATGCTTCTTTTCATGAACCTCTTGGAACTTCTTGTTGCCTTTGTTCAGGCCTATGTGTTCACCATGTTGAGTGCCGTGTTCATTGGTTTGGCTCACAAGGAGCACCATGCTTGATAACTCACTATTGAAAAAAAAAACAGAAACAATAATTATTCACAATTTAAAAACAACGATTATGATTATTTCAACACTTTTGGCTGCTGAAGGTCTGGCACAGCTGGGCTGCGGTCTTGGAGCTGGTATTGCTACTATTGGAGCAGGTTTGGGTATTGGTAAGATTGGTGGCAGCGCTATGGATGCCATTGCTCGTCAACCCGAGGCAACTGGTAAGATTCAGACTAACATGATTCTGACCTCAGCCTTCGTAGAAGGTTGTGCTCTTTTTGCCATTGCAGCTTGTGCGTTCCTTATTTAATAAGAGATAAGTTGATGAATGATTTGCCATCAATACTGACCCCCGACCTTGGACTGCTGTTTTGGATGTTTTTAGCATTTCTGGTGGTCTTGCTCATTGTGGCTAAGTGGGGCTTTCCTGCTATCATTGGTATGGTAGAAAAGCGCAAACGCTACATTGATGAGAGTCTTCAGAAAGCTCATGATGCATCCGAACGGTTAGCCAATATTCAGAAGGAGGGCGAGAACATGCTTCAGGAAGCTCGTCAGAAGCAGGCACAGCTGTTGAAGGAAGCCACCGAAACGCGTGATGCTATTGTGTCTCAGGCACAGGAGAAAGCACGCGAAGAGGCTAACCGTCTCCTCAACGAAGCCAAGGCAGAGATAGAGAGCCAGAAGCAGGCTGCTATCAGCGAGCTGCGTGCGCAGATGGCTGAATTGTCTGTAAAGGTGGCTGAGAAGATTCTCCGCAAGGAGCTCTCCTCCGAAGCCAAGCAGATGGAGACCATCGACAGGCTGCTGGATGATATTTCTGAAGTAGATAAAAAATAAGGCTTATGAACACTGGAGTAATATCGGTAAGATATGCCCGTGCGCTGCTCAAGGCTGCTACGGGTGCACAACTCGAGGATGTGGTATGTCAGGAAATGATGACTCTTGCCAAGAGTTTCGTTGATGTGCCCCAGCTGAGGACTACGATAGACAATCCCATGCTTTCTAAAGATACTAAGCGAAAACTGCTGACGGCCGCCATTGGTGGCAAGCCGTCAGAGCTTTCGTCTCAGTTTATCAATCTTGTGTTAAAGGGAGATCGTGAGAATACACTTCAGTTGATGGCCAATACCTATGTCACTCTTTGTAGGCAACAGAAGAATATTGTCCGTGCCAAACTCACCACTGCTGTAGCTGTCTCTGGTGCAATAGAGCAGCGCATGCGGCAGATGGTAGAGGGTAAGACTAAGGGAACAGTGGAGTTTGAGACTGAGGTGAACCCAGAAATCATGGGAGGCTTTGTGCTCGAATATGACACTTATCGTTTGGATGCCAGTGTGCATACCCAGTTGCGACAGGTGCTCAGCCATTTGAAGAAATAAAGTTATTATTCAGAAAGAACAAAGAAAACAATGTCAGATAAAATCAAACCAAGCGAAGTGTCGCAGATACTGCTCGAACAGCTTCAGGGCATCAGCAGCGGACAACAGTTTGACGAGGTGGGCACCGTCCTTCAGGTGAGTGATGGTGTGGCTCGTATCTATGGTCTGCGCAATGCGGAGTCTAATGAGTTGCTGGAGTTCGAGAATGGTACGATGGCCATCGTGATGAACCTTGAGGAAGACAATGTGGGTTGCGTGCTTCTCGGTCCTACCTCAGGCATCAAGGAAGGTATGGTAGTGAAGCGTACCAAGCGTATTGCCAGTATCCGCGTCAACGATAATATGTTGGGCCGTGTCATCAATCCCCTTGGTGAGGCTATTGATGGCAAGGGTGCACTCGACCTCACCGAGTCGTTTGAGATGCCGCTCGACCGTAAGGCTCCGGGTGTGATTTACCGTCAGCCCGTGAAGGAACCTCTTCAAACGGGTATAAAGGCCGTTGACTCGATGATTCCTATCGGTCGTGGACAGCGTGAGCTTATCATTGGTGACCGTCAGACAGGCAAGACAGCCATTGCGCTCGATACCATCATCAATCAGAAGAGTTTCTATGAGGCAGGCAAACCCGTATATTGCATCTATGTGGCCATTGGTCAGAAGGCATCTACGGTAGCTGCTCTTGTTCAGAACCTCAAGGAGCATGGTGCGCTGCCCTATACCATCGTTGTGGCTGCTACGGCTGCCGACCCTGCCGCCATGCAGTATTATGCACCTTTCGCAGGTGCAGCTATCGGAGAGTATTTCCGCGACCGTGGCTATTCTGCACTCGTCGTATATGACGATTTGTCGAAGCAGGCAGTTGCCTATCGTGAGGTGTCACTCATCCTCCGCCGTCCCTCTGGTCGTGAGGCATATCCTGGTGATGTGTTCTATCTTCACAGCCGTCTGTTGGAACGTGCTGCCAAAATCAATGAGCAGCAGGAGGTGGCTGAACAGATGAACGACCTGCCCGAGTGTATGAAGGGACATGTGCGTGGAGGAGGTTCTCTCACCGCCCTGCCTATCATCGAGACCCAAGCTGGCGACGTTTCAGCGTATATTCCTACCAATGTTATCTCTATCACCGACGGACAGATTTATTTGGAGAGCGACCTCTTCAATCAGGGATTCCGTCCTGCTATCAATGTCGGTATCTCCGTTTCCCGTGTGGGTGGTTCGGCTCAGATAAAGAGTATGAAGAAGGTGGCAGGAACACTGAAGATTGACCAGGCTCAGTATCGTGAGTTGGAGAGCTTCTCCAAGTTCTCCAGCGATATGGATGCCGTGACGGCCATGACCCTCGACAGAGGTCGTAAGAACAATCAGCTGCTTATTCAGCCCCAATACAGTCCTATGCCAGTGGGCGAACAGATAGCCATCCTCTACTGTGGTACACATGGTTTGATGCACCGTGTGCCTGTAGAGAAGGTTAGAGAGTGTCAGGATGCCTTCCTTGAGAAGTTGCGTTCTTCACATCCAGAGGTGATTGACACACTGGGAAGTGGAAAGATCGACGATGCTACGACCGCTACTATAGAGGCTGTGATGTCGGATATTGCCCAGAGTTATTAAAGAATATCATTTACCGATATGCCGTCACTGAAAGAAATCAAGACTCGCATTGCCAGTGTCAACAGCACTCGTAAGATTACCAGCGCCATGAAAATGGTGGCTTCTTCCAAGCTCCATCATGCGCAGGTGATGATCGAGAATATGTTGCCCTATGAGACACTTCTTGAGCATATCCTCAAGAGTTTTATCGCCTCAGAAGCCGATGCCTCCAATGTGTTCACCCAGGAGCGTCCTGTTAAGCGCATTGCCCTGGTGGTGTTCTCCTCCAACAGTAGTTTGTGCGGCGGTTTCAATACCAATGTCCTCAAGCTCATGGAACAGGTCATTTCCGAATATTCTGATGCTGGTTGTGAGCAGGTGGTCATCTATCCTATTGGTCGCAAGGCAGCAGAGAAGGCAACGAAACTCGGACTGAAGGTTGCGGGCAATTTCACTGACCTGGCTGACAAACCCAATGTGCGGCAGTGCATAGAGATTGCTCGTGAGCTTGGACAGTTGTATGTCAAGGGCGATATTGACCGTGTAGAGCTTGTTTATCATCACTTCAAGAGTGCCGGTTCTCAGGTGCTTACACGCAAGGTCTTCCTCCCCATTGATGTGAAGAGTGAGCTGGAGCGTGATCATGGACGCGACCTCACCACTGTCATCGCCACCAAGGAGTCGCAGGAGTATCTGAGACGCAAGGAGCAGACGACCAATAAGGAGCAAAAGAGCATTGACGCCAAGCCGCTCAATGACAACTTCATTGTTGAGCCCGATATGAAGACGGTGCTTTCCGCCCTCATCCCCAAGTTGGCTCATCTCATGCTCTATACGGCTCTTCTCGATAGCAATGCCAGTGAACATGCTGCTCGTATGGTAGCCATGCAGACAGCTACTGACAATGCCGATGAGCTGTTGCGCGAACTTAAGTTGCAATACAACAAGAGTCGTCAGCAGGCCATCACCAGCGAGCTGTTGGATATCGTGGGAGGAACGGTAAACAACTGATACTACCGACACTATCTTTTCTGTTATATAGAGAAAGCACTCAGTAAGAGAATCTTCTTTACTGAGTGCTTTCTCTATGAGTGAGATATTACTGAGGGGTCAGTTACATCTCAGCGTGAGTTCCTTTACCAGTTTTCTTTGCTTGTCGCTAATCTTTACTTTGATGTCGCCAGCCATTTTCTTGCTACTCACAACGAGCACCAGCTGTCCGCTGAACAGTTTCATCTCTGGTTGTGTGAAAGGCTGGAGTGAGGTAGCATCACCATTACATGCTGCCACAAACTTTCCTGCGCCACTCACCTCAAAGGTTAGGTTATCATCAGCTGTGGGCACCATGGTACCATTCTTGTCGTTGAGCCAAACAGTGATGAAGGCCAGGTCGTTGCCATTAGGTTTAAGCACACCGTTCTTATGTTCAGTCCATACGTTAGCCTCCAGAGAAGCGGGTGTGCCGGCAGTCTTTCTTACAGTCTCACCAATTTTCTTTCCTTCTTTGTCGTAGGTCACCACCTTCAGCTCACCTGCTTCATATCTCACGTTATTCCATCGCAGACGATAGCGGTCGAGTCTTTGAGAGGCATCCTTCTTTATGCGTCCCTGGCTCTTTCCGTTCACGAAGAGTTCACCTTCCACACCGTCGGTGTAGCAATAGACGGGAGTCACCTCACCCTCTCTTCCTGGCCATGTCCAGTGGGGTAGGAGGTGTGTGGTATGCTCCTTAGCATTCCATTTACTTCTATAAAGGAAATAGCGGTCTTTAGGCAGACCTGCTAAGTCGCAGATACCAAAGTAGCTTGATCGGCTGGGCCAGTAGGTATCGTAGGGAGTGGGTTCACCGAGATAGTCATATCCTGTCCACACAAACTCACCTATCACCCACGACTTGTCGTCCTGCATCCTCCAGTCATCGTCTGGCAGGTTGCTCCACGAGCAATACTCCGTGTCATAGCTTGAACATTGTCCATCGGGATAAGTGGCATGGTCAGACACCACAACAGGGAACTTATACACGCCTCTGCTACTTACTGTCGAAGCCGTTTCCGACCCTAAGAGGAATCCTTGAGGTAGCTTATCGATACAAGGCTCATAGCGGTGCAGGCGGTAGTTGAATCCTGGCACATCCATCGTTTGTGCAAATCCTGTCTTCAGAGCATTGTCAACACGGTCCATACCCTGTGTCACTGGTCTCGAAGGGTCGAGCTTGTGGCAGAGGTCCTGCAGATGTTTCGCCATCTCCTGTCCTCCCTTCATCCCTTGTTCTGGAATCTCGTTGCCTATGCTCCACATCACTATAGCAGGATGATTGCGGTGGTT
>JAHAZN010000032.1 GCA_018385335.1 Prevotella sp. | reverse complement strand
TAAGATGAATATTTCATTTGAGACCCCCGACAAGATCAATGGTGTCTTGACGATGACCGTTGAAAAAGAGGATTATGCAGGAGAAGTAGAAAAGGCATTAAAAGACTATCGCAAGAAGGCTAATGTGCCTGGTTTCCGTCCTGGACAGGTACCTATGGGCATGATTAAACGTCAATTTGGTACGCAGGTAAAGGTAGATGTTGTCAACCGTCTTTTGGGTGAGAAGCTCTACGAGTATGTGCGTGAGAATAAAATCCAGATGTTAGGCGAGCCACTCCCAAGCGAGAAGCAGCAGCCTCAGGATATTGAGAATGACGATAAGTTTGAGTTTGTCTTCGATATCGCAGTAGCTCCTGAGATGAACGTGGAACTCACTGGCAAGGATAAGGTGACCTATTATAACATCACCGTAGATGATGAGTTGGTTAACAAGCAGGTTGATGCTTTCTGCTCACGTGCTGGTCACTATGCCTCAGCAGATGCTTATGATCCCGCCAAGCATGACATGCTCAAGGGTGACCTGCGCGAGCTCGATGCAGAGGGTAACACCAAGGAAGGTGGTATCACAGTAGAGGGTGCCGTGTTGATGCCCGAATATATTAAGGTGGAAGAGCAGCAGGCCCTCTTTGCTGAGGCTAAGCCCGGTAGCATCATTACCTTCAATCCCCGCAAGGCATATCCCGAGAGTGATGTAGAGATCTCATCTCTGCTGAAGATCAAGAAAGAAGAGGTGGCTGACGTTACTGCCGACTTCACTTATCAGGTGACCGAGGTGAGTCGTTTTGAGAAGGCAGAGGTTAACCAGGAACTCTTCGATCAGATCTATGGTGAGGGTAATGTAAAAGATGAGGCTGATTTTCGTGCAAAGATTGCCGAAGGCATCAAGCAGCAGCTCACTACCGACACCGATTATAAGTTCCTTCTTGACGTAAGAGCTTACGCTGAGACAAAGGTGGGCGAAGTGAAATTCCCCGAAGCTTTGCTCAAGCGCGTGATGCTGATGAACAACAAAGAGCGTGGAGAGAAGTTTGTTGAAGACAACTTCGAAGCCAGTATCAAGGAGTTGAAGTGGCATCTTATCAAGGAGCAGTTGGTTGCAGCTAACAGTATCAAGGTTGATGATGCCGACGTGAAGCAGGTGGCCAAAGATGCAGCACGTGCTCAGTTTGCTCAGTATGGCATGAGCAATGTGCCCGATGAGTATCTTGAGAAATATGCTGCTGATATGGTAAAAGACCAGAAGGTTATTGAGAACCTCGTGGACCGTGCCGTTGACGTGAAGCTCATTGAGGTGCTCAAAAAGACTGTAAAACTTGATGAAAAGAGTGTCTCTCTTGACGATTTCAATAAGATGATGCAGGAGAGCAAATAAAATGAATCATCTCTGAAGCAAAAAAAAATTGCTTCATGATGAGAGGTTATCGACTTTTTTTCGTAACTTTGTTCTACAAATGGAGAAAAAGGCGATAACCTCTCTTCTTTT
Source organism: Prevotella sp. (assembly GCA_018385335.1). Lineage (GTDB taxonomy): Bacteria > Bacteroidota > Bacteroidia > Bacteroidales > Bacteroidaceae > Prevotella. The sequence continues at coordinate 17,820 of JAHAZN010000032.1, read as the reverse complement.
GTCCGTTTGTTAACAAGTGAAGAAGTCCCTTTGATAAGGGCATCATTGTAATTTCTAACGATAATATTATCTAAGATGAAAGACTTTAGAAAATATGCTACCAAGCATTTGGGAATCAACGGAATGGTACTCGATGATGTGATGAGCGCCCAGGCACAGTATCTTAATCCTTATATCCTTGAGGAGCGTCAGTTGAATGTAACACAGATGGATGTGTTCTCGAGATTGATGATGGATCGTATCATTTTCCTCGGAACGCAGATTGACGATTATACCGCCAACACCTTGCAGGCACAGTTGCTCTATCTCGATTCGGTAGATCCAGGAAAGGACGTGAGCATCTATATCAATTCTCCTGGTGGAAGTGTGACGGCTGGTCTGGGTATCTACGATACGATGCAGTTTATCTCAAGTCCGGTGGCTACGATATGCACGGGAATGGCTGCCTCTATGGCTGCTGTGCTCCTTGTGTCCGGTGCAGAAGGAAAGCGTTCGGCACTCACCCACAGTAGGGTGATGATTCACCAGCCATTAGGAGGTGTGCAGGGACAGGCCTCGGATATTGAGATTGAGGCTAAGGAGATTATGAAGTTTAAGAAAGAACTCTATACAATTATCTCAGAACATTCGCATACTCCCTATGAGAAAGTGTGGAAAGATTCCGACCGTAACTATTGGATGACGGCAGAAGAGGCTCGCGAATATGGAATGATTGACCAGGTGCTCAGTAAGAAGAAATAGGAGCGCAGCTTGCGACGCTAAGAACAAAAATAAGTTGAAGAAGAGATGAAAAAGGAATGTAGCTTCTGTGGGAGAAATGAGAAACAGGTGCGACTGCTCATCACCGGAATGAATGGCTTTATCTGTGATGAGTGTGTTCAGCAGGCTTATCTCATCCTTCAGCGCGAGGACTATGAGTCAGAAAAGAGCAAGAAACCATTTAAACTCAAGAAAGTTCCTAAACCCAAGGAAATAAAAGAGTATCTCGATGAATATATCATCGGTCAGGACGAAGCCAAACGTACCCTTTCTGTAGCTGTATATAACCATTATAAGCGTCTGCAGCAGCCAGAGGCTGAGGATGGTGTGGAGATAGAGAAGAGCAATATCATCATGGTGGGAAGTACGGGAACAGGTAAGACCCTACTTGCAAGAACCATTGCCAAGTTGCTTGATGTGCCCTTCACCATCGTTGATGCTACAGTCTTCACCGAGGCTGGTTATGTAGGCGAAGATGTGGAGAGCATCCTGTCTCGTCTGCTGCAGGTGGCCGACTATGATGTAGAGTCAGCACAGCGCGGTATCGTCTTCATCGATGAGATAGACAAGATAGCACGCAAGAGCGACAACCCCTCCATCACACGCGACGTGAGTGGAGAAGGCGTACAGCAAGGTCTGCTGAAACTGCTTGAGGGGACAATGGTCAATGTGCCGCCTAAGGGAGGAAGAAAACATCCCGACCAGGACTATATCCATGTTGATACACGCAACATACTGTTTATCTGCGGCGGTGCTTTTGATGGAATAGAGCGCAAGATAGCACAGCGCATGAACACCCATGTGGTGGGTTATAACTCGGTGCAGAACGTGAGGAAGATAGACAAGAGTGACCTTATGAAATATGTGCAGCCGCAAGACCTCAAGTCGTTTGGACTTATCCCAGAGATTATCGGTCGTCTGCCGGTGCTCACCTATCTTAATCCGCTCGACAGAGAGGCTCTGGAACGAATACTCAATGAACCCAAGAACTCCATCGTGAAACAATACAAGAAACTCTTTCAGATGGACGGTATCACACTCACCTTTGCCCCCGAGACGCTCGAGTATATCGTGGATAAGGCAGTAGAGTATAAACTTGGTGCCCGTGGACTGCGCTCAATCACCGAGATGATCATGCGCGATGCGATGTTCGAGGCACCCTCAAAAAGAGCAAAGACATTCGAGGTGAGTCTTGACTATGCCAAGCAGCAGATAGAGGGCAAGGTCTCTTGATGCAGTAATCATTTTTCTATACTATAAACACATACATTCTTCATTATGGCAGACAAAGGTAACTTACAGTCAGCGCTGAAAAAGTATTTTGGTTTTGACCAGTTTAAGGGTGACCAAGAGGCAATCATCCGCAATGTGCTTCAGGGTAATGACACTTTTGTGCTCATGCCCACCGGCGGAGGAAAGTCGTTGTGTTATCAGTTGCCTTCGCTGCTCATGGATGGTACGGCCATCGTCATCTCCCCCCTGATAGCACTGATGAAGAACCAGGTGGATGTGATGACCCACCTAAGTGAAGGAGAGGGTGTGGCGCATTGTCTCAACTCTTCTCTCAATAAGGCTGCCATCGACAGAGTGAAGAAAGATATTGTGGAAGGGCGAACCAAACTGCTCTATGTCGCTCCCGAATCGCTGACGAAGGAGGAGAACGTGGAATTTCTCAAGACGGTGAAAATCTCCTTCTATGCGATAGACGAGGCTCACTGTATCTCAGAATGGGGCCACGACTTCCGTCCGGAGTATCGCAGGATACGTCCTACGATCAATGAGATAGCCAACGCACCGGTTATCGCCCTTACTGCCACTGCCACCGATAAGGTGCGTACAGATATCAAGAAGAGTCTTGGTATTATGGATGCTCAGGAGTTTAAGAGCTCCTTCAATCGTCCTAACCTCTACTACGAGGTAAGACAGAAGACGTCGGAAGTGGATAAGGACATCATCCGCTTCATCCGTCAGCATCCAGGGAAGAGCGGTATCATCTATTGTCTGTCGAGAAAGAAAGTGGAAGAACTTGCTGCCATCCTTTGTGCCAATGAGATAAAGGCTGCCCCCTATCATGCAGGTCTGGAGTCGTCAAAACGCTCACAGACACAGGACGACTTCCTGATGGAACGTATCGACGTGATAGTGGCAACGATAGCCTTTGGTATGGGTATCGACAAGCCCGATGTGCGCTTTGTGATACATTATGATATACCAAAAAGTCTGGAAGGCTATTATCAAGAGACAGGACGCGCCGGAAGAGATGGTGGAGAGGGCATCTGTCTTGCCTTCTATTCATATAAGGACCTGCAGAAGTTGGATAAGTTCATGGAGGGGAAACCCGTGGCAGAACAGGATATCGGCCGACAGTTGCTTCAGGAAACGGCTGCCTATGCCGAGACCTCGGTGTGCAGAAGGAAAATGCTTCTCCACTATTTCGGAGAGACCTACGAAAAAGAGAACTGTGGCAACTGCGACAACTGTCTGCATCCCAAGAAGAAGGTGGAGGCAGAAAAACAGCTTGTCATCGCCCTCAACTGTATTCAGGCTATCAAGGAGAACTTTAGAGCCAACTATGTTGAAGACTTTATCAAGGGACGGGAGACAGAGGAGATTATCGCCCACAAACATCACCTGTCCGAAGAGTTTGGTGCAGGTGCCGATGAAGATGAGAAAATATGGAGTCCGCTCATCCGTCAGGCACTGTTGGCTGGCTATCTTAAGAAAGATGTAGAGAACTACGGACTCATCAAACTAACATCCCAAGGAAAGAAATTTCTTAAACATCCAAAGTCATTTATGATTGTAGAAGATAACGAGTTTAGTGAAAACGACGAGGCGTTGATGGAGCAGGAAGGAGGAACGAGTGCGCTCGATCCCACCCTCAACGCCATGCTCGTCGATTTGAGAAAGAAAGTGTCCAAACAGTTGGAACGTCCGCCCTATGTGATTTTCCAGGATGTGTCACTCGAACAGATGGCTACCGATTATCCTGTGACTCTTGAAGAACTGAAAAACATCCAGGGAGTGGGAGAGGGTAAGGTGAAACACCCCTATGCCAAAGAGTTTGTGGCACTCATCAAACGCTATTGTGAAGAGAACGATATCGTGCGGCAGGCCGACCTCCGCGTGCGTACGGTAGCTAAGAAGTCGATGCTCAAGGTGAGTATCATCCAGAGTATCGACCGTCAGGTGGCACTCGATGATATCGCTAATGCCAAGGGTATAGACTTCGATGAACTCCTCAATGAGGTGGAGGCCATCGTTTATTCGGGAACGAAGTTGAATATCGACTATTTCCTTGAAGAAGTGATGGATGAAGATCATGTGGATGATATCTATGACTATTTCCAAGAGTCGGAAACCGATGATATAGAAACGGCAATAGAGAGTCTTGGAGAAGATTATTCAGAAGATGAGATACGTCTCGTGAGAATCAAGTTTATCAGTGAAATGGCCAACTGATGACCATCCCTTCCTAACGCGTTAAATCGTATTAAATCAAACAGAAATTCAAACGAATAGCTGTATATATGGTTTTTTTGTGCTAAATTTGCACGCAATAAAGTTTAAACTATCTATTTATGTCATCTTTTATTGCAGATAAAATTGTGATGGACGGCTTGACTTACGACGACGTCCTGCTTATCCCCGCTTATTCAGAGGTGCTGCCCAAAACGGTAGAGTTGAAAACCAAGTTTTCGCGTAATATTGATTTGAATATCCCCTTCGTAACGGCAGCGATGGACACCGTTACCGAATCGCAGATGGCCATTGCTATTGCGCGTGAGGGAGGTATAGGCGTTATTCACAAGAATATGAGTATAGAGGATCAGGCACGTCAGGTGGCCATCGTCAAGAGGGCTGAGAATGGTATGATCTATGATCCTGTGACTATCCGCAGAGGTTCTACAGTAAAAGATGCGTTGGATATGATGGCTGAGTATCATATCGGCGGTATCCCCGTTGTTGACGATGATAATCATCTTGTGGGTATCGTCACCAACCGAGACCTGCGTTTCGAACGTCATCTCGACAAGAAGGTTGACGATGTGATGTCGCAGGAGCACCTCGTCACCACTCACCAGCAGACCGACCTCTCTGCAGCTGCACAGATTCTGCAGGAGAACAAGATAGAGAAACTCCCAGTGGTGGATAAGGACAACCACCTTGTTGGTCTTATCACCTATAAGGATATCACCAAAGCAAAAGACAAACCCATGGCCTGTAAGGATGCCAAGGGCCGTCTGAGAGTGGCTGCCGGCGTAGGTGTCACTGTTGATACATTGCAGCGCATGCAGGCACTTGTCGATGCTGGTGCCGATGCAATCGTCATCGACACAGCCCATGGACACTCTAAGTCGGTGATAGAGAAACTCGTGGAGGCTAAAGCTTCATTCCCCAATGTTGATATCGTGGTGGGTAATGTGGCAACAGGAGCTGCTGCTAAGATGTTGGCCGACAATGGTGCTGATGCTGTTAAGGTAGGTATCGGACCCGGTTCTATCTGTACCACACGTGTCGTAGCCGGAGTGGGTGTGCCCCAGCTCTCAGCGATCTATGACGTTTACAGTGCACTCAAAGATACAGATGTGCCACTCATTGCCGATGGTGGTTTGCGCTACTCAGGCGATGTGGTCAAGGCCTTGGCTGCAGGAGGAAGTTCGGTGATGATCGGTTCACTGGTAGCTGGAACAGAAGAGAGTCCCGGTGAGACCATTATCTTCAATGGTCGTAAGTTTAAGAGCTATAGAGGTATGGGCTCGCTTGAAGCCATGGAACAGAAGAATGGTTCAAAAGACCGTTATTTCCAGGGTGACACCAAGGATGTGAAGAAACTTGTTCCCGAAGGTATCGCCGGACGTGTTCCTTACAAGGGTACCGTGCAGGAAGTGGTCTATCAGTTGGTAGGTGGACTGCGCTCAGGTATGGGCTATTGCGGTGCAGGCAGTGTGGAGCGTCTGCATGATGCTAAGTTTACACGCATAACCAATGCAGGTGTGATGGAGAGTCATCCCCATGATATCGCCATTACCAGTGAGGCCCCCAACTACTCAAGACCCAATGATTAATGATACAGTGTGTCATAATGTTTCCATGAAACAGTGTTCCAATAAAGCAATGAAAGTCACATTCCTCTCGCTCCTCCTGATGGGAGCAACATCAGTAATAGCTCAGACAGCGTCCGACCCAGTGCTGATGACCATCAATGGCATCTCTGTTCCCCGTTCAGAGTTTGAGTATTCATACAACAAGAACAATACCGATGGCGTTATCGACCGTAAGTCGGTGGATGAGTATGTCGATCTCTTTGTGAATTACAAACTGAAAGTGGCAGCTGCCCTTGAGGCACGAATGGATACCTTATATGCTTTCAAGAAAGAGTTTGCTCAGTATCGTGATCAGCAGGTGCGTCCTACGATGGTCAATGATGATGATGTGGAAGCAGAAGCACATAGGATTTATGAGAATACTAAACTCCAGATAGGCGACCGTGGTCTTATCCGTCCGGCACATATCTTCCTTTACGTGGGTCAACAGGCTACAGCAGAGGAACAGCAGAAAGCCAAGGAGCGTATCGACTCCATCTACAAGGAACTGAAGGGTGGCGCTGACTTTGAACAGTTGGCAAGAACATTGTCGCAAGACCCCTCAACAGCCCCCAAAGGAGGACTGTTGCCATGGGTAGGTCCCAACCAGACCTTGAAGGAATTTGAGGATGCCGCTTATGCCCTTCAGAATGGCGAGATGAGTGCTCCCGTGCTCTCACCAGCCGGCTATCACATTATCCTGATGAAAGACCGAAAGCAGTTGGAGCCCTATGACTCTCTGCGCGCCAATATCATGCGTTATATCGAACAGCGCAACGTGAGAGATCAGATAGTGAGCCGCAAGATTGATGCGATGGTCAAGGCTTCTGAAGGTAAACTCACCAAGGAGAAGGTGCTTGAGCAGTGTGCCGATTCGCTGTCGAAGGTTGACAGCGAGATGAAATATCTCATCCAGGAGTACCACGATGGATTGTTGCTCTATGAAATAAGCAACAAGTTGGTGTGGGACAAGGCAGCGAAGGACGAAGAAGCACTGGCCAACTATTTCAAGAAGAACAAGAAAAAGTATAACTGGTCGGAACCCCGTTATAAGGGCATGGCCTATCATGTGAAGACCCAGGAAGATGTGCAGGCAGTGAAAGACTGTGTGAAGAACCTGAAGTTTGACCAGTGGGCAGATGCGCTTCGCAAGACCTTCAACAACGACTCTATCATACGCATCAGGGTGGAGAAAGGTCTTTTCAAACAGGGTGATAATGCGTTGATAGACCGTGAGGTGTTTAAGAAAGACACCACCGTGCAGGCACTCAAAGATTATCCTATCGATGCTGTCTATGGCAAAATCCTCAAGAAAGGTCCAGAAGACTATACCGATGTCAAAGGAGCAGTGACAGCCGACTATCAGGACGAGTTGGAGAAGATATGGGTGGCTGAGCTCCGACGCAAATACCCAGTAGTGATTTTTAAAGAAGTGCTTCAGACAGTGAATAAACACTGATGATGTTTCATAAATCAGTTCTCATTAGCATGAACAGAAATAGCTTTCGCTGTGCGTCCCTTATTGTCGCCTTCATGACGGCAATGGGTGTGCAGGCACAAACGATGGAGAAAGTCCAGGAACCTATCAATCCCAAGAGTATCATCGACGAAGTGATATGGGTGGTGGGCGACGAGGCCATTCTGAAATCAGATGTGGAGACAGCGCGTATGCAGGCACTCCAGGAGGGCGTGCATTGGGAGGGAGATCCTGATTGCCGTATTCCCGAACAGTTGGCTGTGCAGAAGCTCTTTCTCAATCAGGCAGATATCGACAGTATAGAGGTCTCCGAGGCTGATATCATGCAGCAGGTGGAAGATCGTATTAACTATTGGATACAGGCCAGTGGGTCGAGGGAGAAACTTGAGGAATACAAGAAGCAGAGCATCAGCCAGATGCGCAACGAGTTGCGTGAGGTGCTGGGCGACATGATGCGTGTGCAGGAGATGAGAAAACATCTCGTGAAGGACGTGAACGTGCTGCCCAATGATGTGCGCCGCTATTTCAAGCAACTCCCTGAAGACAGCATCCCTTATGTACCTACAGAGGTGGAGGTGCAGATACTGACACAGACACCAAAGATAGACCAGGAGGAGATTAACCGTGTAAAAGGAGAGCTACGTGACTTCACCGAAAGGGTGACCAAGGGAACCACGTCCTTTGCTACCTTGGCACGCCTCTATTCTGAAGACCCAGGCTCTGCCCGCCGTGGTGGTGAACTGGACTATACGGGAAGAGGAACACTCGACCCCGCCTTTGCTGCGGTGGCATTCAACCTCACCGACCCCACCAAGGTCTCTAAGATTGTGGAGTCGGAGTTTGGTTATCATATCATCCAGCTCATCGACAAGAAGGGTGAGAAGATCAAAGTGAGACATATCCTGCTGAAGCCGAAGGTGAGCGATGAAGCCATCCAGCAGTCGCTGCTCCGCCTTGACTCCATCAAAGCCGATATCCTCGATGGTAAGTTTACCTTTGAAGAAGGTGCTGCCGTTATCTCTGATGACAAGGATACCCGCAACAACCACGGACTTATGGCCAACGTCACCCAGGAGGGACGTACGTCACGTTTCAAGATGCAGGACCTGCCCGCCGAGGTGGCACGCACCATAGAGAATATGAAGGTGGGAGAGGTGTCCACACCCTTTGAGATGGTCAGCGATCGCGGAAAGACAGTCTGTGCTATCGTACGTCTCAAGAATAGGATAGAGGGGCACAAGGCAACGGTGACCGAGGACTTCCAGGTGCTCAAGAACATGTTGCTTGAGAAGAAAAGACAGGAGAGAATCAATTCATGGGTAGCCGATAAGATCAAGACCACCTATGTATGGATTAATGATAGATACAAGAATTGCGACTTTGAATATCAAGGTTGGATAAAGTAAGGATGAGAAGACATTTCAATCATTTTGCTCAGAAGATATTCCGCGGGCATAGAGTCATTGTCACATTGACTCTGTGCCTGTTTGGACTTTGCATGATACAGGCAGTGAAGAAGAAGGATAATCGTGTCTATCTCGTTCATGCCGACCGTCTGAAATATGATGTATATGTCAATCCTGATGCCCAGATACTCAACGGAAAGGTTCATTTCTCCCACCAGGGTGCCGAACTCTTCTGCGATAGTGCCCATTTCTATGAAGCGAGCAACTCTTTCGAGGCCTTTGGTCATGTGAAGATGGTGCAGGGCGACACCCTTAAGCTCCTTAGCGACTATGCCTATTATGATGGTAATGACCAGATGGCAGAGGCAAGGAATCATGTCATTCTCTATCACCGACAGTCGCGTCTGGAGACTGACAGTCTCAACTATGACCGACTCTATGGTATCGGCTATTTCTTCGACAAGGGAACGATGTATGACAAGACCAGCGTGCTGAGGTCCGACTGGGGAGAATACAGTACAGCAACACGCGTGGCTAAGTTCTTCTATCAGGTCGATCTCACCGATGAACAGTATCATCTCACCTCCGATACCTTATACTATAATACAGCAACCTCAGAAGCACATACCATAGGCCCGTCTGATGTAGTGTCGGGTAACAGTCGTATCTACACCGAAGACGGCTACTACAACACATCCACCGAACAGTCGAGGATGTATGGTCGTTCTGTTCTCCGCAACCAGGGACGCTCGATGGTCGGCGATAGCGTGTTCCATGATAACAAGACAGGAGAGAGCAGAGCTTACGCTCATGTGATATATGTTGACAGTGTCAACAAGAATATGCTCACCGCCAACTACTGTTACCACAACAATATGACAGGTTATGCCATGGCCACCGACAGCGCTGTGGTCATCGATTTCTCTCAGGCCGACAGCCTCTACATGCATGCCGACACACTCAAACTCTTCACCTTTAATATCAATACCGACTCCGTATATCGCGAGATTCATGCCTATAATAAGATGCGTGCCTATCGGCGCGACGTGCAAGCAGTGGCCGACTCCCTGGTCTATAACACCCTTGATTCCTGTATGACCATGTATAAGGATCCCATCGTGTGGACCAATAACCAGCAACTTCTTGGCGAGGTCATCAGAGTATGGATGAAAGATTCCACTATCCACAAAGCCCATGTGGACGGACAGGCACTCTCCGTAGAACAACTCTCTGATACGATTCACTACAACCAGATCACATCCAAGGAGATGTTCGCTTATTTCCACAAGGGAGAAATCTATGAGACCGATGCCAATGATAATGTGCAGATCATCTATTATCCCATCGACGAGAGCGACAGCACGTTGATAGGACTCAATTATACAGAGACAAGCAAACTGAAGATCTTCATGGAGAACAGGAAGATGAGGAGGATATGGATGCCAAAGGCAGAAGGTACCCTTTATCCCATGACGCAGATACCATCCCAGAAGAAGTTTCTTCCCAACTATGCCTGGTTCGCAGAGATACGTCCCGTTGACAAAGAGGATATTTTCGTCTATAGAGGAAAACGAGCCGGCACCGAGTTAAAGGTGGTGAAGCGCAAGTCAGCCCCTGTACAGTATCTTAAAGGAAAGGACCACGACAATGAGTGATATCATCCAGTTGCTCCCCGACTCCGTAGCCAACCAGATTGCCGCTGGCGAGGTGATTCAACGTCCGGCATCAGTCATCAAAGAACTGGTGGAGAATGCTATTGATGCCGGTGCATCCGCTATCCAGGTCATCGTCACCGATGCAGGACGTACCAACATCCAAGTCATCGACAATGGTAAAGGAATGTCAGAGACCGATGCACGTATGTCTTTCGAACGTCATGCTACCTCGAAGATAAGAAAGGCCGACGATTTGTTTAATCTCCATACCATGGGATTCCGCGGTGAGGCACTCGCCTCTATCGCCGCCGTGGCGCAGGTGGAGCTGCGCACGCGTACAGCAGCCACAGAACTGGGTACACTCATCAACGTAGCAGGGTGTAAGGTGACCAACCAGGAACCCGTCTCCTGTCCGGTGGGGAGTAACTTCAAAGTAGAGAACCTCTTCTTCAATGTGCCGGCGAGAAGAAAATTCCTCAAGACCAACGCTACGGAACTTAATAATATCATCACCGCCTTCGAACGTATCGTTCTGGTCTATCCAGAAATCAGTTTCACCCTCTCCAACAATGACAATGAACTGATGAATCTGCGTGCCGGTTCGCTAAAACAACGCATTGTTGATCTCTTCGGCAAACGAATCAGTCAGGACCTCCTGTCTATCAATATCGACACCTCCCTATGTAAGATTACTGGCTTTGTAGGTAAGCCCGAGTCGGCAAAGAAGAAGGGAGCACGAGAGTTCTTCTTCGTCAACGGCCGATATATGAAACACCCCTATTTTCATAAGGCAGTGATGAACGTCTTCGAACGTCTTGTGCCGTCGGGGATGCTTGTTCCCTATTTCATCTATTTCGATGTCAATCCCAACGATATCGACGTGAATATCCATCCCACCAAGACAGAGATAAAGTTTGAGAACGAACAGGCCATCTGGCAGATTCTCACCGCTGCTGTCAACGATGCCATAGGGAAGTTCTGCGAGGTGTCAGCCATCGATTTCGAAACCGAGGGCAAACCCGAGATGCCCATCTTCAATCCCGTGTTTGAAGGAGAGATGCCGCAGGTAGAACTCCACCCCACCTATAATCCATTTTCCACAACCCCCTCATCATCACCTTCGGTCACACCTAAGGTGGATAAAAACTGGCAACAGCTCTATGCCAGACAGGAGGCGCCGCTCTTCCCCGAGGAACAGTCACAGCTGGAAATTATAGAGAAGTCGCCTACACATTATCAATATAAGGGACGTTTTATCATGACAGCGGTGAAGTCGGGACTGATGATTATCGATCAGCACCGTGCAGACATACGCATACGTTATGAACAGTATCTCGACAATACCCATCCCATGCAGACACAGCGAGTGCTCTTTCCTGAAGTGTTGCAGCTCTCTGTAGCAGAAGAACTCTTTGTTCAGAAGATTCAGCCCGAGTTAGAGCACCTTGGTTTCGAACTCACGCCCATGGGACAGGGTAGCTTTGCCGTCAACGGCGTGCCAGCAGGTACAGAGGGCCTCGATCCCATCACCATGTTGAAAGAGATGATAGGGCATCTCGATGAGTATCTCAGCAGTTCAGGGAGCGAGATTCACAAGCAGTTGGCTTTAAGTCTGGCGATACAGGCAGCCCTTCCCGAAGGTCAGGTGCTCTCTAACGAGGAGATGGAGAGTCTCATCAACCGACTGTTCCTCTGTCAGAACGTCAATTACACCCCTCATGGGAAGCGAATAACCCACATCCTTCCACAGCGAGATATTGAGACATTGTTTGGTACATAACAGGTAAAAAAGTGCTTTCTTCTCTAATATTGTGCAATTAAACAAAAGAAATTAGGGGAAAAGTGTTAAAAGATGTAGTTTTTGTGTCAAATAAGTTGGAGGGAATAAAAAAAAAATATACTTTTGCATTACCATTCGTCGCTTTCAGTAGATGGGAGTACTATGTGTGCTGCAAAAGCAAGTGATTATTTCCTCGATGGGGTGAAGGATGAGTATGTGAGAATTAGAAGAAAGTATTATTTAAAATTAATAGTGTAGGTATGAAAAAGTTTTTCATGATTTTGGCTTTGGCCAGCGTTTCTGTGGCAGGTATGGCACAGGACAATGAAGTACCCGTTGAGAAGTACAGCGTAGCAACCAACTCTTTCTGGAGCAACTGGTTTATTCAGGCTAACCTCGTAGGTACAAGTTTCCACAGTGATGAGACACAGATGGCTTTCGCAGGACAGGATACTCCTGGTTTCTTAGATGGTGCTCGCACCAACCTCGGTTTCTCTGTTGCTGTAGGTAAGTGGTTTACTCCCGGCCTCGGTCTCCGTACCAAGTTCACCGGTATCTGGGGTCGTTCAGTATGGAGTGATGATAAGAGTGACAACGCTAACAAGTATTGGAACTTGAACGAGCAGGTGCTCTTCAACCTCAGCAACCTTTTCTGCGGCTATAGCGAGACTCGCGTATGGAACGCTATCCCCTTTATCGGTGGTGGTGTTGCCCGCAACATGTCTTACAACACTTATAGCATGAACCTCGGTGCAGGTTTGCTCAACACCTTCCGTCTGTCTGACAAGCTCGCCCTCAACCTTGAGGTTGCTTACAACGTATTTGAGCCTGACTTCAGTGGTGTTACTGGAATGTCTAATCGTACTGGTATCTCTAAGATCAAGGATAAGGACCTCAACTTCTCTGTTGAAGTCGGTTTGACCTACAACCTTGGCAAGGCTAAGTGGAATAAGGTTCCCGATGTAGAGGCTCTCAAGGCTCTTTCACAGGGTCAGATTGACGCTCTCAACGCTCAGCTCGCTGACGCTCAGTCAGAGAACAACCGTCTGAAGGATATGGTGGCTAACCAGCCTAAGGCTACCAAGGAGGTTGTGAAGACTGTGAAGGAAGTTGTAGCTGCTCCCGTTTCTGTATTCTTCAACATTGGCAAGTCTAAGGTGGCTTCTAAGAAGGATCTCCAGAATGTTAAGGAGCTCGCTGAGATTGCTAAGAGCAACAACAGCAAGTTGGTTGTAACTGGTTATGCTGACAGCAAGACTGGTAGCGTTAAGTTCAACCAGGCTCTGAGCCAGAAGCGTGCTGAGACTGTTGTTAACGTGTTGGTTAAGTATGGTGTAAGCCGCGACAACATCGAGGTCGTTGCTGCTGGTGGTGTTAACACCCTCTCTCCCATCTCTTACAACCGTCGTGCTACCGTTGCTGTTAAATAAGCATATAGCGCAATACAATTAATACACTGCGGGGATGTGAATCATTCACATCCCCGCCTTTTTTTTATACACCGATGTAGAGGACGAAGTGGATAAATCAATATGCAATGAGCAATTCCTTTTGCCTTGCGTATCCATTTGTCGAAAGCACAAAGTGCAAATGTTTCATCAGTCGATGTTGACGTCGTTGAATATGCGACTCTCGTGGACACCGTTCTTGGTGGTTGTTGACCAAAGTTGGGGGCTGTAGATGTTTTGTTGTTATCATCATAATGCTAACGACCGATTTGGGATAAACTACGAAGTTTTGAATGAAAAAAGCGGAAATATTTGGTGGTTATAAAAAAATGTATTACCTTTGCACTCGCTTACAAGAAGTAAGGGCGCTTAGCTCAGTTGGTTTAGAGCATCTGCCTTACAAGCAGAGGGTCGGGGGTTCGACTCCCTCAGCGCCCACCAAAAGAGAATAAGGTATCATATTTGTTGATACCTTATTTTTTTTTTTGAAGAAAAAGCTTTCTGCGAGAACAACGAATTGTCTTTTTTCGTATTTTTGTTGCAAGAATATCTGGTACTAACTAAAAATCCTTGTGACTATGAAAATCGGTATTCCAAAAGAGATTAAGAACAATGAGAATAGGGTAGGTATGACCCCTTCGGGTGTCGCCGAGTTGGTGAAACATGGTCATACAGTGTATGTTCAGCAAGGAGCAGGTGAGAATAGTGGATTCCCCGATGCCGACTATATGGCGGTGGGCGCCCATCTCCTCCCTACCATCGCTGACGTTTATGCTGATGCAGATATGATAGTAAAGGTCAAGGAACCTATCGCTCCAGAGTACCCCCTTGTGCGCCCCGGACAGTTGCTGTTCACCTATTTCCATTTTGCTTCAGACAGAGAGTTGACGGAGGCTATGCTAATGAGTGGCGCTGTATGCTTGGCTTATGAGACCGTTCGACTGCCAGATAACAGTCTTCCACTACTTGTACCCATGAGTGAGGTGGCAGGTAGGATGGCCGCCATCAATGGAGCCTATTACTTGCAGCGTACCAAGGGAGGTAATGGTAAACTCATCTGCGGTGTGCCAGGAGTGAATCCTGTAAAGGTGCTGGTGCTCGGCGGCGGTATCGTAGGTCAGGCAGCAGCACGAATAGCGGCAGGTATGGGTGCTAATGTAGTGATTGCGGATATCTCCCTTCCACGTCTGCGTGAACTCTCCCTTACGATGCCCCCCAATGTCGATACCATCTATTCCTCTCGTCATAATATAGAGAAAGAGTTGAGTGATGTAGATATCGTCATCGGTTCTGTTCTTGTGCCAGGAGATAAGGCTCCCCATCTTATCACCCGTGATATGTTGCATAAGCTCCCTAAAGGTGCTGTAATGGTCGATGTAGCCATTGATCAGGGAGGATGTTTCGAAACATCCCATCCTACGACCCATAGCGACCCCGTTTATATGGTAGATGGTATTCTGCATTATGCAGTGGCAAATATCCCTGGAGCAGTGCCCCATACCTCTACAGCCGCCCTTACCAATGCCACGCTGAAGTATGCCGTTGCGTTGGCAGATAAAGGTTGGCGAAAGGCATGCGCCGACGATGATGCACTTCGTGAGGGTCTCAATATTGTTGAGGGAAAGGTTGTTTATCAAGCTGTGGCCGATGTGTTTGGTCTTCCTTGTTATCCAATGTAAGTAGATGACCACTTTCGCTCAAATAATGATTGCTCTAATGCTCTCAAAACGGCGACCTGTTCTACAAAGTCCTGGTGAACGCAAATATGCGCTTCCCAGGACTTGTTCAAAAACAAGAGTTGTTATCATCATAACGCTAATGATCAATTTGGGATAATCACTATCTACCTCCTTATAAAGTAATTTACGATAGTAATCAAAAAAAATAGCTGAAAAATTTGGTAGTTACGAAAAATAGTCCTACCTTTGCATCCGCTTACAAGAAGTAAGGGCGCTTAGCTCAGTTGGTTTAGAGCATCTGCCTTACAAGCAGAGGGTCGGGGGTTCGACTCCCTCAGCGCCCACAAAGAGGTCCGGAAGTTTCGCTTCCGGTCTTTTTTTTTCCTCTTTTCACTGCTTCTGCCCATCAGAACTCCCCAATATCCTTGTATCCTACTGAAAAAAAACAAAAAAACACTGATATGCCATGATTTATCTTAAGTTTTTTGTACCTTTGCGGTCTAATAAGGGCCGTTGCGGTCTGATGTAATTTTATTTAGAAATGGAATTTGATTCACTGACAGCGATTACGCCTATTGACGGTCGCTATCGCGGCAAGACCGCGCCTTTGGCAGAGTATTTCTCAGAGTATGCACTCATACGCTATCGCGTTCGTGTGGAGATAGAGTATTTTATCACCCTGTGTGAGTTGCCTCTCCCCCAGTTGGAAGGGTTCGATCATCAGCTCTTCGAGCGTCTTCGTGATATCTATCGTAACTTTGACGAGACAGCAGCCCGTCGCGTGAAGGAGATAGAGAAGACAACCAATCACGATGTGAAGGCTGTGGAGTACTATATCAAGGAAGAGTTGACGAAGATAGGAGGTTTAGACAGCTATATGGAGTTTATCCATTTTGGTCTCACCTCGCAGGATATCAATAACACCAGTGTACCTTTGAGTATTAAGGAAGCTCTGGATGATGTGTATTATCCCCTTTTGGACAGTCTTGTGGCGCAGTTGCGCACTTATGCTGAGGCATGGAAGGATGTGCCCATGCTTGCCAAGACCCATGGTCAGCCAGCTTCTCCCACTCGTTTGGGTAAGGAGGTGATGGTGTATGTCTATCGTTTGGAGCAGCAGATAGCCTCCCTCAAGTCTGTTCCCCTCACAGCTAAGTTTGGTGGAGCTACAGGTAACTACAATGCCCATCATGTGGCTTATCCCGACAAAGACTGGAAAGCCTTCGGTAACAGTTTCGTGAGCGAGAAGCTCGGTCTTCAGCGTGAGCAGTACACCACTCAGATAAGCAACTACGACTGGATGGGAGCCATCTTCGATGCTATGCGTCGCATCAATACCATTCTTATCGACCTCGATCGCGACTTCTGGATGTATATCTCCATGGACTATTTCAAGCAGAAGATCAAGGCCGGTGAGGTGGGTTCGAGTGCTATGCCTCACAAGGTGAATCCCATTGATTTTGAGAATAGTGAGGGTAACCTCGGTATCGCCAACGCCGTGCTCCAGTTCCTCGCTCAGAAACTTCCCGTCAGTCGTTTGCAGCGCGACCTTACCGATTCCACAGTATTACGTAATGTGGGTGTCCCCATGGGTCATGCGCTCATCGCATTCCACAGTACGCTGAAGGGATTAGGCAAGCTCATCCTCAATGAGCAGAAGGTGGCCGAAGACTTAGACAACACATGGGCTGTCGTAGCCGAAGCCATACAGACCATCCTTCGTCGCGAGGCTTATCCCCATCCTTATGAGGCACTGAAGGCACTCACCCGTACCAATGCCAAGATGACAGAAGAGACCATTCACTCCTTTATCCAGCAGTTAGAGGTGAGCGAAGCTGTCAAGGCAGAGCTGATGGCCATCACTCCCCATAACTATACGGGAATCTAATATCAGGATAGAAACTATTTAATTATCAACAAGAATACAACAAACTATTCGGCCGTGAGGCTGAACCAAAAACAATTAAGATTATGGAATTAGAGAACGAAAAGAAACACGAGGAAAGTCAAGTTGAGAAGCAGACAGAGAGCCGTGAAGGCTATCAGCAGTCAGGACAGTCTTCTTATTATCCCAACTATCGCAGTGCCGGACGTACTCCGCGTCCCCGCATCCATGCACAGCGAGCATATAACAGTGAGCGTCCTGCCTATAACCGTCAGAACAGAGAAGAGGGAGGATTCCGTCCCGAGGGCTTTGGTGCAGCTCTTCAGCAGAACAATCCCCAGCGCCCCCAGTACCGTCCCCGATTCAACAATAACGGTTATGGTCAGCAGCGTCCCCAGTATCGTTCCAACTATAACAATACTCCTGCCACAGAAGGTGAGGGCGAGGAGACAATGACACGTAACCAGCAGTATAACGGCTATCAGCAGCGCGGTGGCTATCAGCAGCGCGGTGGCGGCTATGGTCAGCAGCGCGGTGGCTATCAGCAGCGTGGTGGCGGCTATGGTCAGCAGCGCGGTGGTTATCAGCAGCGAGGAGGCTATGGTCAGCCGGGCGGCTATCAGCAGCGTGCAGGTGGCTATGTT
>JAHAZN010000030.1 GCA_018385335.1 Prevotella sp. | reverse complement strand
TACAGATTTCACGGAGTTAGAGTTTAGGGCTAAAAGTGGAGATTTATGGTTAAGGTTGAAGAACAAAATATAGACAAAACATAAAAAAACTCAAAAAAAAATTGGTAGATTCCCAAAAACTCCCTATCTTTGCACCCGCTTACGATAAAGCACTGGCGCAGAAACCAGCTTTTGGGTTTCACACATAACCCGTATCGCAAGCCTATTAGGTAGATCCGCTAGCTCAGTCGGTAGAGCACAACACTTTTAATGTTGGGGTCTTGGGTTCGAGCCCCAAGCGGGTCACTGAACGGGTCGAAAACGGCTTAAAAATGGGACTATGAACTTAGTCCCATTTTATTTTTTGTCTCTTTCCGAAAATCAAAAATGTTATATATCTGATTTTCAGTATATTATTATTTTGGACATGTATCATTGAAATTTCGGGCGGCATTGTAAAACCCGAGCTTCAGAACCCCAAATACGGACTAAAACGGCGAATATCCGTATATGTTCGTAAAAAGATGTTCATAGCTCAAAAACATGTTCTTAAATAATATGGACAAGAGAATCAGAGTAGTCTTTGACAGACAAAAAGCAGCCTCAATGACAACGGAAGGCACTGTAGAAGTGATAGTTACGATTAAGGGCACACGCGTTTACGTAGGAACAGGCGCCAAGCTCAAGAGCTATCAGTGGAAGGACGGTGAGGTGGTTTCACACCCCGATTCCATGTTCCTGAACCAAATCATTCAGGAACATGTCGATGACTGTGAGAAAATCCTCATCGGCATGGAGTTCAACAAAGAACCCATGAGAGCCGACATTTTCAAGACACACCTGCCTGAAAGAATGAGGCACGGTATTCGCTTCATGGTATGGCTGAAGCAGCGCATCAAGCACCGAAATCTGAGGGAAGGAACCAATGCGGGACTCTCCGTGAAGCATTCCTTCCCCTATAGTCATGACCACTCTATGGATGCGAACATCAGTTCAGTCTATGAGCAACTGCTCGATATGGAGGAGTATCAAAAGGAAGAGCAAGCGAATGACGTTGGTCAACAGGAGGAGCGTGTAGCGAAGTCGGCTTTCCACCGATGAGAATAACAAACAAGGGCTGAAAGGTTAACTGTTCATCAGTTGAATCCTTCAGCCCCTGCTTTCATGGCCAGCAGTACCATTGGAGCGATACCTATGGCTTATGCTTGTTTTTCAGCACTTTCAGTTTTTCGGAGAGGCGGTTATATAGAATCCGGTTGCGGAAATGATACATATTATATTGGTCATTAGGGTCTCCACCCTCTTTCCTGTATTGGATGGCTATCTCTTTCAGAACCGCCTGACTGTGCTCCAGAATGTCACAACGGTTCAGCTTTTCCTTTGTACCGTCGGGCATGACATGGTAGGCATTGCACTGACGGTCGATTACATCGATACTGCCGTCCTCGTGTACATCGTAGAGCCAGTACGCCCTTTCGTTGTCGCCCTTTATCACTATCAGTGTCAAGGTATCTACCGCATACCTCTCCACATCAGCCTTGAAACCCTTCATGTATATCATGTAGAAATAGTTAAATTCATTTACCGGCTTAAAATACTCATCTTCGTTGATGCTTCCATAAACGAAGGGGTCTTTCAGGCGCAGTATCAACCCATTGGAAGAAGCCCGCATCAACTGCGGCTCCTTTTCAGACACTATTCGGGGTAGGTCGTAGTATATCTGTCCGCTCAACAGGTCGATATATTCATAATCATTATTTCTCTCGACTTCCGCGAAGTCCTTGCTGCAAATGCGTACACTAATGCCATTGCCGAGACCTCTGACAATATTGCCCTTCATATCCACCACCGCCAACTTGTTGTCCTGCAAACGCACGGCAGCCAGTCCCTCCTTGATGTTGAACACCCTCAGATATTTTGGTTCCACCATCATCATTCCGCCTCGGCGCAGTCCCCACATCTTGCCGTTCTCACTTCTGAATGCCTCCGCAGCTTCCTCTGCTATACCCTGCCTATTGTTCCACTCCTCCAGTTCAGCATCATTAATCAGCTGCTCCAACTGCTCATGAGCAATGACCAAAGAGAAACTATTGATTTCTTGATTATTGATTAATGATGAATGATTATCTCTACTCTTTAATCTTTCATCTCTACTCTTTAATCTTTCATCTTTAATCTTTATCCTGCCATCAAATGCAGATTGCCAGTTCCAGCATCGGGTAGGCAGTCCGAAGAGCCGTACAAGTCCCACATTGTCGAGTATCACGCAGCACTCCTTCTTCTGGTGCGGGCGCAGTCCACGACCTACCATCTGGAGGTATTTCGCCAACGAGAGGGTAGGTCGTGCCAACTGGATAAACTCCACGTCGGGGCAGTCGAAGCCTTCGGAGAAAATATCGACGTTGACAAGCGTCTGAATTTTTCCTTTTCTGAAATCATCCAAGAAACCCGCTCTTTCCTTGGCCGGAGTCTTGGCACTGATGGCTACTGCCTTAATGCCCTTGCTCTCATAATATTCCGCTATGCTGCGGGCATGTTCGATGCTCACGGCATATATGATGCCCTTTTTCTTCTTGGCAAACTGGGTGTAGCAGTTGTATAGCTGCTCGATGGACGGACGCTTGTTGAGCACTTCGTTCATCTCCTTCACCTGATAGTCGCCGTCCGCTCCGCGTTTCGTCAGTGAGTCAATCAGTTGTTGTTGGCTGCTGCCTTCGTTGATGGTGACATAGTCGAACGGTGCCAATACCCCCTTCTTGATAAACTCAGGTACGGTGAGCGAAGAGAGCAGCACCTCAAACAAATCCGTAAAGCCTTTGCCATTCAGTCGGCATGGTGTGGCGGTAAGTCCCAAGAACTTGGCATCTGGCCATGTGTTCCACATCATTTTATAGGTTTTGGCAAGGGCATGGTGGGCTTCGTCGATGACAACTAAGGAGAAGCCCCCCTGCCCCCCGGCGGGGGGTGTTGCAACGCCATTGGAGGTTAGATGGCGGGATATGGTCTGGATAGATTCGACCGTGATGTTACGGTCTTCCATATTCAGTCTTTTGATAGTCGCCTTGATTTGTTCAATCAGCTCACGGCGGTGGGCAACAATCAAGACATTCTCGTTCTTCAATTGACTGACGAGAGAAGCTAGAACTACGGTTTTGCCTGTACCTGTAGGCATCTGCACCATTACACTACGATGCTTATCAAAAGCATCGCTCACTCGGGTGCATATATCTATCTGATAATCTCTTAGGTTCATTAGGAATTTATTTTTGTGGCGATTTGAGGTTGATGATGGTCTGTTTGCCTGTGATGGAGGTTATGATGGCTTTGCCGTCTGTGGTGATTTCCACCTTGTCGTGTTTCGGTTCTACCAGCACCTTGCCGCACTTGTCCATCACTCCCCAGTGGAGGGGCATATCCTCGATGAGGAAGTAATCGTTCAGTTCCTTGATGCTTCTGTATTTGGGCGGGGCGAGTATTCTTCCGTCACAGCCACGAAGCCCCCATTTCATTCCTACTTGATAAGGCTCGACATATTCGAGCGACTCCACATCACGTCTGTAGTTCTCCTTCCTCTCCTCATCTTTTCGCTCCAACTCTGCTATGAGGGTATGGACTGTCTGAACCAACCGATTCTGGTTCTCCTCCGTGTCTGCACATCCGAGATACACCTTCGGCATCCCCTTATTGACATGATAGTAGCATCCATCGAAGCTCATCACCACCAAACCTTCGACATATAGAAAAGAACTCTGCCAGTAGTATTCCTGAGGCTCATCATGCAGGAACACAACGGTGTTGGAGCCATTCTCATATCCTTTACTGTAAAAAAACATACAGTCGGGATTGTTGTTGTCAACACTGGAATGTGTAGTATAGAAACTGTATTTTGCGATACGCTCTCTATTATACGACAAGGTGATGGGAGTCCTTGTCCTGCTGATGATTTTATTGTTCAGTCGAAGGAAATCAACGCCACCTATCCTTAACACTCCCGGTTTTCCATCCTCCAAGTGACGGAGCCAGTTCATGTTCATCAGATCGACGTAAGTAGGCATTTCACCTCGTTTCTCTCTCAGTTCCGCCAACTGCCTCCCCACGATGGTCACCTTCCCATACACTCCGTTAAGCAGTTTTGTGCGCTCCCTTGCCATCACGTCATCCTTCTTCTGCTGCTCGAAGGTGGCATCCAACTGCTCGTGGCTCACCACCAGGAACATCTCACTGTCGATTGTTTGATTAAGGATTAATGATGAATGATTATCTCTACTCTTTAAACTCTCATTTTTCATCCTTAATCGTAAATCATCTTTCATCCTTAGTCTTCCCTCAAAGGCTGATTTCCAGTCCCAGATCTGGGAAGGCAGTCCGAAGACGCGATAGAGCCCCACATTGTCGATAATCATGCAGTTCGTCTTCCCCTTGCTCGGTCTAAGTCCACGACCCACCATCTGGAGGTATTTCGCCAACGAGAGGGTAGGTCGTGCCAACTGGATGAACTCCACGTCGGGACAGTCGAAGCCTTCGGAGAAAATATCGACGTTGACCAGTACCTGAAGTCCACCAGAACGGAACGAGGAGATAATCCGTTCCCTTTCCTTAACAGGAGTGTGACTGTCTATCGCCACGGCATTGACCCCTTGGCTTTGATAGTATTCCGCTATACTGCGTGCATGGTCGATGTTGATGGCATATACAAATCCCTTCCTGTTATGGGCATATTCCATAACACAGTTGTAGAGCCGCTCGATGGAGGGACGCTTGTTGAGCACGGCATCCATCTCCTTCACCTGATAGTCGCCGTCCGCTCCACGTTTTTTCAGCGAATTGATGAGTTGCTGCGTATGGCTATCAGCCTTTATACTCACAAAATCGTATGTCGAGAGCCACTTTTCTTTAATGAAGGTGGGAATGTCCCATGACTGCACCAACACATCGAAGAGGTCGGTAAAGCCTTTGCCATTCAGTCGGCAGGGTGTGGCAGTGAGACCCAAGAATCTGGCGTCAGGCCATGTGTCCCACATCATCTTGTAGGTCTTGGCAAGGGCATGATGCGCTTCGTCGATGACTACCAAGGATGGAATAAAGTCAAGGGCATCTATGCGGCGGGATATGGTCTGTATCGACTCGACGATAATAGTCTGATTGTTGATTACTGATAACTGATTATCCGCATTCAACCCCATCCGCTTAACAGTCGCCTTTATCTGCTCAATCAGCTCACGGCGATGTGCCACAATCAGAATCCTTATTCCCTCATCCCTCATCATCAATCGCTTCACCAGTTCGGCCAGCACCATGGTCTTGCCCGTACCTGTGGGCATCTGCACCATGACACTGCGATGCTTATCAAAAGCATCGCTTACTCGTGAGCATATATCGCTCTGATAATCTCTTAAAAGCATAAGGATTTATTTTTGTGGGGATTTGAGATTGATGACGGTTTGTTTGCCTGTGATGGAGGTCAGGATGGCTTTGCCGTCGGGGGTGATTTCCACCTTGTCGTGCTTCGGTTCGACCAAGACTTTGCCGAACTTGTCCATGACACCCCAGTGGAGGGGCAGGTCTTCGAAGGAGAAGAAGTTGTGCTCGTTTTTGATTTTTCGGTATATCGGAGGAACGATGATGTGTCCCTTGCTGTCACGGATTCCCCATTTCTGTCCGAGACGATAGGGTGAAACGGTTCCGATTATCTCAAATTCACGGCGAGGTTTGTTTTTCTCACTCTCCTTCTTCTTCTTTGCAGCGGTTTCTACTTCCGTTATTTTCGCCTTCATGGCCTCTCTCTCCTCATTGGTGTCGGTGCGACCCAAGAACATGCGAGGTTGTCCTTCCGCTTTCAGATAGTAGTTGCCGTCAGCATCCATTATCACGATGCTGTTGTCCGAGAGCCTGCTGGAAGACCAATAATACTCGTTAGAATCGTCGTGCAAGAATATGATTCTTTTAGTGCCGTTTTGCCACTTTCCATATTCGAAAGCCAAACAAGTCTCCTTGAAATCAAAACCCTGAAATTCGCTGTAGAAAGACATTGTGAGGGTGCAAATTGTGCTACGAGGAAGGAGAAGAACCTTCCTTGTACGTGAAAGTATTATGTTTCCATTTCGGATAAACTCAAAGCCTCCCAATTTCACTACCCGGGGCTTGTCATCCTTTGTACCTTTGAAGAAGTTCATATTCACCAAATCGACATAGGTATGGACATCGTCCTTGGATTCCAGCAGCTCCACCAACTGCCGGTCTATCCTTTTCACACGTCCCCACTTTCCACTCAGCAGATCATTACGCACCTTCATCATCCTTCCGTCCTCAGTATGCTGTTCGAAAGTGGCATCCAACTGCTCGTGGCTCACCACGAGATACATCTCAGTATCGATTTTTTGATTATTGATTAATGATGAATGATTATCTTTACTCTTTAATCTTTCATCTTTACTCTTTAATCTTTCCTCTCTCATCTTCATCCTGCCTTCAAAGGCTGATTTCCAGTCCCAAATCTGTGAAGGCAGTCCGAATACGCGGTAGAGTCCTACGTTGTCGATAATCATGCAGTTTTTCTTCCCTTTGCTTGGTCTCAGTCCTCGGCCCACCATCTGGAGGTATTTCGCCAACGAGAGTGTGGGTCGTGCCAACTGGATAAACTCCACGTCAGGACAGTCGAAGCCTTCGGAGAAAATATCGACGTTGACCAGAACTTGAAGTTCTCCCGAACGGAATGAGGATATAAGCAGTTCCCTTTCCTTAACGGGAGTGTGGCTGTCTATCGCCACGGCATGGACTCCTTGGCTTTGATAGTATTCCGCTATACTGCGTGCATGGTTGATGTTGATGGCATATACAAAACCCTTCCTGTTATGGGCATATTCCATCACACTGTTGTAAAGCCGCTCGATGGAGGGACGCTTGTTGAGCACGGCATCCATCTCCTTCACCTGATAGTCGCCGTCAGCTCCTCGTTTCTTCAGCGAACTGATGAGCTGCTGCGTACGGCTGTCCGCCTTGATACTCACAAAGTCGTATGTCGAGAGCCATTTCTCCTTGATGAAAGCGGGAATATCCCATGACTGCACCAACACATCGAAGAGGTCGGTGAAGCCTTTGCCATTCAGTCGGCAGGGTGTGGCGGTAAGTCCCAAGAACTTGGCATCTGGCCATGTCTCCCACATCATCTTGTAGGTCTTGGCAAGGGCGTGGTGGGCTTCGTCGATGACTACGAGCGAAGGAGCGAACTCTATAGTGGCTATGCGGCGTGATATGGTCTGTATCGACTCGACCGTGATATTACGGCTGTCCATCTTCATTCGTTTGATGGTCGCCTTGATTTGCTCAATCAACTCACGGCGGTGTGCCACAATCAGAATCCTTACCCCCTCATCCTTCATCATCAATTGCTTCACCAATTCTGCCAGCACCATGGTCTTGCCTGTGCCCGTAGGCATCTGCACCATTACGCTACGATGGTGCTCAAACGCCTCGCTTACTCGGGAGCATATATCAATTTGATAATCTCTCAGCATTTTTATTGTTGAAATGTTGAAAGGGGTAAAAGTTTAAATCATTCCCCATTAACCATCAGTCACCCATGAAATAGTGATACCCTCCGATAAAGACATCTGGTCGTATTCCCCATTGTAGAAATTCATCGAAACTGGTATTGAACGACTGAAAGGGTCTTCGGTATATCATGTTGATGGTACGCAGATGCCAGGGGATATCCTCCGCTAATGAGACCTTGGTGCGTTTGTCATGTATAATCCTGTCCAAGATATAGCACGACACCTCCAACAGCATTTCGTAAGAAGATATTTTCCAATCAGTGCTTGGGTCAAAGAGTCTTGGCTTTTGGAACCACAGTTTGCCGATGCGCTCCAGCAAGTATAGCACATTGCCCGCAGTCTCCTTCATATTGCCCCCTTCATATTGTTGCATAAATGTTCTTACCATGTGAGTATATGACAATCCCGCCATTCTTCCCTCCTCCCATGTATCTGGTTCCTGCCATACATGGTCTATCTCTTTACGCATCGTAGGATTAAGAATCATAATACGCTTGTCCTTCCGCGACATCACCTCATGCAATGCTTCTTGAAACAAGTTTGGTTCATGCTGCTTGATGTCCTGCAACATGCTCCCCATTTTCAGAGCCATGCACCCGGCATACATATACTTCTGCTGTTCCGTTTTCGCCGTGGCATAGCAATCCGTTATCTCACGCCATTCCTCACGACCATGATCTGGATCAATGCCATATTCTCCATCGTCAATATCCGTGGACCAATATGTCAGTTGCCGTAGCAGCACATGGTGAGGTAATACTAACAGACCGTTCACCACCTGCTGTATCTCTTCGTCAATCCTTTCGTCTTTCATATCTTTCGTTTAGAAATTACTTCTATCATTCTGTAACAAACGCACTCGGGCCAATCACCAAGTACTCATAACCACAAGCGAAGGTGTCATCGTCTGCATCTCCGTTCATCAAGTCCTGAAAAGAGGTATATGAGGACTCGAATATCCGTCCGTACAGCATATTGATGCTGCCCAACTGCCAGGTCATTGCCGACCTGACATCTCTGTCCGTCCTCTTGTCCTTCATCACCACCGCCAGTATATGACATACTGCCTCCAACAGGAACTCATAGAACGAGCAATGATTATCCTTGTCTGACTCAAACAACATCACGTCTTTACTGTATAGCCGCGCAAGACGTTCCAGCAGATAGAATGCATTGCCTGCCGCCTCCTCCATATCTCCGTTCTCCACTTGCTTCATGAACGTAGCCAACAAAGGCACGTAAGCGTATGCTGCCTTCTTGCCGTCCTCCCATGCCACAGGCTCAATCCAAGTTTTGTCAATCTCCTCTTTCATCGAGGCAGAGAAACCGATAAATCGGTATTTCTTCCACGACTTCACTGTCCTCATGGCAGCGGGATATTTGTTGGGATGATAATACTTGATGTCCTGAAGCATGTGTCCGAGCGTCTCAGCCATGCACTTTGCGTGCATATACCTCTCCTCATCTGTTGAGGAAGCCGCATAATCCTTGCAATCAGCATACCACTCCTCATGAGGCAAGTCACTCTCCACCTCGTATTTCCCGTTGTCCACATCGTCCATCCAATACGTCATGTAACGGATAAGCACCACGTGCGGCAGCTTCTTCAATTCGTCCACCACCGCCTGTATCTTCTTATCTACCACGATGTCGTAGTAGTCTCCCTTCGCATCATATTTAAATTCAAATGGATTATCCCACATCGTATAATCTTTTATAAGTGATTTACTTTTTCTTATTGATACCCAATAGTCTCATCAACGCCCTTCTGTTCCCATACTTCACCATAATCTCTGCCACGAAGTCGATGCCCATGCTCTTCGCCACCTCGCAAGTAGAATACAACAGCATGATCTCATCCACGATGTAATGATAGGAACCTGAATCAGCATATCTCAATCTCAAACGCAGGTCATCAATGACAAAGTCAGCATACGCCCTTTGGTCATCCTCACTCATATATCGGGCATATCGCTTGAAGTACTCCGTTCGATGGGTCGAAGAACTATTCTGCTTCAGGATTTTCAGCAGACATTGGTATTTCTTCTCTTCTACAATCAGGTCGCAAACTTTCTCACAGTCATCATCCGTGATGCAAGGAATATCCCCGAATGCTTTGACCACAAAGTCGTCCCATTCCTCCAGAGGAACAATCTCCTTCATCCTGTCGAAGTACAAGCGTTTGTTGCTCAGATGCTGGCGGAACACCCTTCGATATTCCTCCGCAACACCTTTCCTATCCCCTTTGCGCTCCAGCAACAACGCCTTTTTCAGATGCAGTTGCGCCGAGCCCATAAACCGATCAACCCGAAACACCATCAGAATCTTGTCAATAGCCGCCAAAGCCTCTTCGTCCTTGCCGTCGTTCATCAATCCGTTGACCAAATGAGCCGACACAGACGGCATATACAGGTATTCCTCCACAACCCTCTCAATGCCCTTCTCGTCGCCCATCGACCTCAGATAGTCTATCTTCTTCTGCAACAAGCCATCGAGAGCATCATACTTATGTAGAGCGCAGAGATATTCAAAACTTCCTCCCTCCAAGTCCTTCTTATACTCCTTAGAGTGTCGTTCTATCTGCTTGTCCATTTCTTCGATATATCGCTCAGCACTCGGCAACCGGAAGTCAATCGCCTCATGCACATTATCGAAGAAAGCCAGGCAATAGTCATCATACGCCTCCATTGCCTCAATCTCCGCTATCTCCTTCTGTGCCGTTTCCACACACTCCTTTGGAGTCCTGTCATTCCTCAGAACATTGGCCAGCATCTCTTCAGCCTCCCGAGTATAGAAGTCATCCCCGTCCCATTCGAAATGGTCATACACCTGCTTCCGCTCATACTCTTTGCCCACGAAACGTAAAAAGTCCAAGCCCTTGCGCACGGCAGCCACATTGTCGCCCGCCATAGCCAAGTCATTAAACTCCTTGAATTGTGGATATGCGTTTATTATTTTTCGTGACATATATTCTCTTTTCTGCTGTTGTACTAATTTTTCACTGCGGTGAAAAAAGCTAAAGTCCTGCGGCTTATAACCTTCCACTACAATATTTCACACTTATTTTACGTTTCTCTCCACCACAAATAACCATGCCCAATACTACATTGGACAAGGCG
Source organism: Prevotella sp. (assembly GCA_018385335.1). Classification (GTDB taxonomy): domain Bacteria; phylum Bacteroidota; class Bacteroidia; order Bacteroidales; family Bacteroidaceae; genus Prevotella. Next base: position 74 of record JAHAZN010000030.1, on the reverse strand, counting down.
ATCGCGGCTGTACCTAAATTCAGGGACCGCATTTCGCTTTTGTGGCATGGTTTGAGATTGTGACATCTCTGTTT
>JAHAZN010000014.1 GCA_018385335.1 Prevotella sp. | reverse complement strand
GCTCCCTTTTGGCGGTTAGTTAATAGAAATGTTGTTGCTTGCATACATAGACAAAGAACGTGGAGCCAGTTCTGTCACTCTTTCCCTCCCATACCCACTGGTGGGCTTTCAGCAGGGCAGATACTCTGCTTGCGAAGTTAGCTATATTTATCGGAACCGCAAAATATTTCGTTGGGATTTATTAGTCATTCAAAATTTTTAAAGTGTGAAAAGTATTTAAATGCGCTGCTTATATTATAACAATAAGAAAAAGGTGTGCGTATTTCCTCCTATGTCTTGTAGTGGTGGGAGATGATAGCACCTATGCCTTGCCCAATAGCCATTTGGCCAGTATGGGATTTATCCTGATGATCTTTGAGACCAGCATACAGAAGGCTATCACCATGCAAGCCAAGCCACACGACAGCACCACATCAACGACAAAATTAGGTTGATGTCGGTTGAGATAAGCACCAATCTCCGGCAGGTGAGGGAAGAAGAAATAGTGGAGGAGATAGATGTCGAGGGTGCGGCGACCTATCGATTGCAGCATCCTTCCCACACGGGTGGAATCGTTGAAATAGTCTTGATAATGGCGGAAGACCATCACCACCACGCCTATCATACCAAACTTGGCAATGGTGGCGGGGATGTTGGCCCATGCCATGCGCAGGGTGTGCAGTTTGATATACTCCACAGCCGCTGCGAGGGTAATAGCCAACAGCAGAGGGAAGAACCAGCGGCTATCCATCAGTTGCTCTACACGACTCCAATAACGTCTGACGATATTGCCGGCGACAAAGAAGGGGAAGTACATCATCAGACGCGATAGACTCAGCGCATTCATCCATTCTACACCACCATGGCGATGACCTTCAGCCCATGGGAAGAGCTTAGGCAGATAGCAGGTCTCATAACAGGCCATGGAGAGCAGGAAGAGGAGGGTGATAGGGAGCCAGGAGGGCAGACGGAGCTTGCTCTCAACCCATGCAAAGAGGTAATAGACCACAAACATCCACAGCAGCACCAACGTAAACCAGTAGCCACCCTTCATGTTGTTCATCAGATAAGTCTCTACGGTGGAAAGGAAATTCTTGTTCATCAGGAGACAGAACAGGAGAAAGAAAAAGGCGGTTGGGATGAGTTGCACCCGCATCTTCTTCAGCAAGAGCTGGGAGCACTCATGGCGGTTCCATACCTGAGAAGCTTTGTATGACAGGAATCCGCTGACGAAGAAGAACAGCGGCATGCGAAAGAGCATCAGGAAGGAGAGGGCGGCCGACTTTTTCCAGTCTTCTAGAAAACTATTGAGACTGATATGGTTGGCCACTACGAGAATCATCGTAAATCCACGCAGTGCATCAAGCCAGCTAAGACGAATTTTTGTGGGAGCTACTGACATAACTCTTGGTATAAGCTATTTTTTTATATGAAAATTGTTTGCGATTGCAAAAGTAGCATTATTTTTGCAAAACAAATAGTTATGACCGAGAGAAAGATGAGTGAAAACGTATTTTATATGGTGCCCTCAGGCGGTTTGGCCAATAGGATGAGGGCTGTGGCATCGGCCTATTGGCTACAACAGCAGACGGGGAGTAGGACCCAGGTCATCTGGTTCTGTGACTGGGCACTCAATGCTCCCTTCCATCAGCTCTTTCTTCCCATCACCAAGGTTGAGCTCTCACTTCGCGATGCCACCCTCCTCGACCATCTGCTTTATGACAGGGCGAGAAGGCGAAATCTGTGGTTGCCCGCCTTGCCCCAGCGACTGCTCTTCAGTAGGAGAATGAACGAGAGCGAGGTGAAGCCTCTTAAACTCAGTGGTTTCGACTTCGTTGCCTGGGCTAAGGGGCATCGTTGCTATATGAGTAATTTTATGCACTTTGGCGATTGGCAACCCTCACTCTATCAACAGCTCTTCACGCCAGTGAAGGAGGTGACCGACAAGGTTGACAGTCTCCGACAGCAGTTCTCTCCCCACACCATAGGTATGCATATCCGTCGCGGAGACAATCAATACTGCATAGCCAACAGTCCGCTGCAACTCTATATTGACAAGGTAGCCGAGGAGGTGGAGCGGCATGACGATACCAAAGTCTTTCTCGCCACTGACAGTCAGGATGTGAAGAAGGAGATGAGAAGTAGATATGGCCAACGTATCATCACTGTTGACGATGAAGCCGACCGTGGCAGTGTGGAAGGTATCAGAGGTGGATTGGTAGATCTCTACACCCTCTCGGCAACCAGCAGGGTGTATGGCTCATTGGGAAGTACTTATGTTGTCATGGCTGCCGATTTAGGCGGGATAGAGATGATCGACCTTCACCGATAGGCATCGACCTTATTCTCCTAGGATGGCGGCGATGATGTTCTCGCAGGCTGTTTTGTCTCCCGGCGGCATCAGTTGCTCGTTGTAGTACTTCTCACGCTCTTCCTTCATCGCATCATGTCCCGCCACAATATCATCGATGAAATGAGCTATTTTGCTACTCTCTTCGGCGTGTTCATGCAAGAGGAACGCCTGCAGGGCAAAGCTGTTGAGCGTATGTCGATGAAGATCATTTTTCACTAAGTAAAGCACGGGGTTCTTAGTGAACATATATTCCACGATAAACGAACTGCAGTCGTGAATCATCGCATCAGAGTGCATGAAGAGTCCCTGGTAGCTACCCAGTTCTAGTTGGGTATTGGGCAGGGTTGCCCAGAGATGGTAATAGTTGTCTATCTGCTCTTTTTTCCAGCATTTCTCTAAGTTAGCCCTCAACAGCGGATGAGGCTTAAAGGCCCACTGTACCGTGTCGCTGGTCTTCCGTGCCATGTCAAGCATGAAGTCGGCATACTGAAGGAAGGTGGAATAGTCGATATCCGTCTTTCCCTCCACTGCCACAGAGTGGTGAGGTGCCCAGATGATGCGTTTACGCCTCTTCCCGTCATTCATCTCTTTCCAAGGGTTAGGATAGGATGAGAGCGGCCGACTGAGGTCATCACCCATAGGCAGTCCGGTGACTATATTGTTCCCGATATGTCGATGTTGTACCGCTTCGCTCTCAATCATTGTCAGCTCATTCTCAAAATACACCTGCCAACATGCTTCGGTGAGCGGTGTCTCCTGCACCTCCGACAGTCGCACGGTATGGAACCCATAGGTTGCAAAACAGAAGAGAGCGCCAGGAATTTGTCGGAAGTTGTATCTGTTAGGAAGTGAATAGTCGTAAGGTTTCTGATAGAAGACGATATGTGGGTCTGCTGCCTTTGAGATGCTTTGTCTCCTCTGTCGCAGGTCGATATATGGGTACCCCTTCTTCTGTACATACTGCAGTACGGCGTCAGCCGACTTGGGTACCTCGGTAGCAGGCACCACCATGATCTGCGGACAGAAGCGGGGATGCTTGAGCATAGCCGCAAACAGACGTTCGGTCTTCCATACCCCCAGCTCCGGCACCACAAAGGCCACACGGATATGCTCAGTGCGGCGCATGGCAGCTACCTTACGTGGGATGGTGCGACGGTAGAGTGGCAGTAGTATGGGGTCTAACAGCTTGTGTGAACGATAGATAAGTCCACGTCGGACGAAGCTGAAAAGGTCGGGCAGGGTAGTGGGAATCTTCTTCATATCATGGTCATAGCGTCGTTTGATCACTCACGCAAAAGTACATATAAATAGGAGAATGACAAAATTTGATGGAAAGAAATGATGAATTCAGTTATTTTTTCCTATTTTTGCAGTACATTTGTATATCCAATCAGACCAATGATAGCTATCTCATGACAGAGCTCGATTCCAAGACCATCAAGGCATTGCGCTTTCCACTCACGTTTCTTGTAGTGCTCCTCCATTGTATGGGGCGCGACCAAGGGATGATTCATTGGGACGAGCTCACGGTGAATGATTTCCCGCTCATCGTGAAATATATGTTGTCTGGCACTCTATGCCAGTTGGCCGTGCCCACCTTCTTCTTTATCTCAGGCTATCTCTTTTTTCAGAAATTATCGCATTGGGATCTCACTGTCTATCGCAGCAAGTTGAAGAAAAGGGTGAGTGGTCTCCTCGTCCCTTATCTTCTCTGGAACCTGCTCTGTGTGCCCATCACCTTCTTGGTGATGTGGGGAGAGGTCAAGAGCGGTTCGCGAACGATGGAGAGTCTCACTACCTTCCTGCATGAAGCACCGTGGACCCACCTCTTTTGGGATTTCAGCTCCCATGATTCTGCATTCAAGACGCTTTGGGGAGGCACCATATTGGTGAACAGCCCTATCCTCGGCACGTTCTGGTATGTGCGTGACCTGATGGTGATGATAGTGCTCAGTCCGCTCATCTATTACCTCTTTCGTTGGGGTCGGCAGTGGACCTTCTTCCTTCTCGTTATGGTCTTCCTCCTGCGTCTGTGGCCTTACACATCGCTGAGCGTGCAGTCGCTCTTCTTTGCCTTTGGTGCCTATTGGGCGCTCGACAGGCGTTCGCTCTGTCTGTCCTCGCATAGGGTGGTGCGCTGGCTTTGCTATGTGATGACAGTAGTGTTCTGGATGCTGGTTATTTACTATCATGGCAACGACAGTTATTGGGGGGTGCAGTTGATGCCGTTCTTCACGTTTACGGCGATGTGGACAGTGTTCTCATTGGCGCGTCAGTATGTAACTCACTGTCCTCCACATTGGTCCCCCAGCATCCTGTTGACAGAGAGCAGTTTCTTTGTTTATGCGCTCCACATAGAGTTGGCTTTACCCTTAGCCTTTTTCCTCTCGAAACGACTCTTCGGTGCCACCACCTCCCCGTGGTTGCTCACCCTACAGTATCTCCTCCTCCCTGTGCTCATCTACGCCATCTGTCTGCTTTGCTGGCAGGTGCTCAAGAAGATCTGTCCAAGAGGTCTGTCTTTGCTCAATGGCAATAGATGAGGATGCTTAGGAGTAAAGATATCAAAAGCCCAATCTAAGAATAACAGAAAACACAGCATAGTGATGAACGACAATTATTCCGCCTCTTTCCCACCTGCAAAGACAGATATTGCAGTGCTTCTCATCTTTTTCTGTCGTGAAGACCATTTCCGAAAGGTGTTCGACGAGGTGAAGAAGGCCCGTCCCAGCCGGCTCCTGCTCTACCAGGATGGACCGCGCAACGAGGGAGACAAAGCTGGTATCGCAGCCTGTAGAGCCATCGCTGAGGATATCGACTGGCAGTGTGAGGTACACAGATTCTATCAAGAGAAGAACATGGGATGCGATCCCTCGGGATTCATCGCCCATCGATGGGCTTTCAGCATTGTGGACAAGTGTATAGTCTTAGAGGACGATGTGGTGCCCTCGCAGGCGTTCTTCCCTTTCTGCAAGGAGATGCTCGATCGTTATGAACATGATGAGCGCATTGGTATGGTGTCGGGATTCAATATCGATGAGACAACAGAGAACTGTCCCTATTCCTATTTCTTCACCACAGCTTTCAGCATCTGGGGATGGGCATCGTGGCGGAGAGTGGTAGAGAAGTGGGATGAACACTATACTTTCCTCAACGATGCCACTACCTGCCGACAGTTGCAGGGAGTGATGAAGAAAGGCCATTATAGAAAGCAGCTTTTTAATATTTTCAAGGGTCATGCTGCCACAGGTAAGGCTTATTTTGAGACCATCTTTAATGCGGCCATTATGCTGAACAGTCAGATGGCTATCATGCCATCGGTCAATATGATTAACAACGTGGGATTCAGTGGAGAATCCACCCATTATCAAGGTAGCACATTAGACACAATGCCCAGTAGTTTGCGTCGAATTTTCACGATGAAAAGGCAGGAAATAGCGTTTCCGCTTGTTCATCCTCCCTATGTCATCGAGGAGGTGGACTATCGCGAAAGGATGTATAAGGTGAATGCCTGGGATCATCCTTTTGTCAAGATACGTTATTCTTTGGAGGAGTTGGGAAAGAACCTGGTACGAGGCAATTTTTCCATCATCTACAAGGCTTTGGTTAACAGGCTACGCAAGTTCTATCGATAATAGCCATACTCACGGATGAGCTTTCCTACGCCATCAGGTACCATTTCATCGATGTCCTTACCCTCGCTTATGCGTTGTCTGATGGCTGTACTCGAGATATCGAGTAGGGGCGCCTCTACAATGCTGACATGAGCGGGAAGACGATCGCCACTTATCGTAGCGCCAGGGCGGGGATAGACGATGATGTGATAATTGGCGATAATCTCGTCATGTCTGTACCATCGTGGGAAACTCTCCCAGTTATCACCGCCTATCAGTAGGGTAAAGGTGGCATCAGGGAAGCGTTCGTCGAGGGTCTTCAGTGTGTTCCATGTGTAGGAGGGTAGTGGCATCTCAAACTCCACCGTACAGGTTTTCATCTGCGGTTCGTTGGCCAATGCACATTCCACCATCAGCAGTCGAGCCTCGTTGTTGAGCAGTTCGTTAAGGTTTTTCAGTGGGTTCTGTGGTGAGATGACAAACCATATCTCATCCAGTGTGGTATGCAGAAGAAGGTAGCGTGCCAAGGCTATATGTCCCCGATGGATAGGATTGAATGAACCTCCAAAGAGACCTATCTGCCTTTTGTTTGCCCCATACCTTTCTGCCATTTTCAGTCAGCGTCGATGAATGCCTTAATAACTTGCAGCGCCTGCTGTTGCGCCATAGCGAGGTCATCGTTGACTACCACCTGGTCGAATGAGGGTGCAAAGGAAAGTTCAAACTCAGCCCTGCTGATACGCTGTTCTATCACTTCAGGCGCATCGGTAGCTCTGCTCACCAGGCGCTGTCGCAACGCCTCGATGGATGGCGGTTGAATAAAGAGCGTAAGAGCGCGGTCGCCATATACCTTCTTAACATTGGTAGCACCCTTCACATCAATGTCCAGCACAACGTTCTGCCCCTGTTCTGTCTGATGGTCAACCTGACTTTTCAGTGTGCCATAGAACCTGTCTTGATACACCTCCTCATATTCGATGAAATCGCCATTTTCTATTCTCTTCCTAAACTCTTCAGGCGATAGGAAGAAGTATTCCACGCCATTTTGTTCCTTCCCTCTCGGAGCCCTACTCGTGCAGGAGATAGAGAAGGAGAGCTGCAGCTCCCTGTGCTGCTCCATCAGCCAGTTGATGATGGTGCTTTTTCCCGTACCAGAGGGTGCAGAGACGACGATGATTTTTCCTTTTCTTTCTTTCATGGCTCAATATAAGCGTGTTGTGTATTAGAGTGCGTTGAGCACCTGTTCCTTGATCTGTTCCAGTTCGTCCTTCATCTTCACCACGATGTTCTGCATCTCAGCCTGGTTGCTCTTCGAGCCCGTGGTATTGATTTCTCTTCCCATCTCTTGAGCGATGAAACCGAGTTTCTTGCCCTGTCCATGCCCCTCGTTCATTGTCTCCACGAAGTAGTTGAGGTGATTGGCCAGACGCTGTTTCTCTTCACTGATGTCGAGTTTCTCGATATAATAGATGAGTTCTTGTTCCAGTCGATTCTTGTCATATTCCACATTAGGTATGGCGTTGAGTCCATCAGTGATGCGCTGTTTGATTTTCTCCACGCGTACCTTCTCATATGGTTCGATATCGCGGAGCAGTTGTGCGATATTGTTGATTTTCTCTTCAAACTTCTTCTGAAGTGCAGCACCCTCCTGCTTTCTGAAGTCGATGAGTTGCTTGATAGCCTCGTTGACAGCCGTCTGTACGCAGTCCCATTCCTCCTCTTCCAGCTCCTCTATCTCCGTCTTTGTCATCACGTCGGGCATCCTTACTATGGTGGTCAGCAGGTCCTCGGGTTCCTTCAGTCCGAGTTTTTCTGACAGTCCCTTCAGCTGCTGATAGTAGTTGGTAGCGAGCAACACGTTGATAGGCGTAGCTTCAGCAGAGGCTTCTTTTTCTACCCACAGCGAGAAGTCAACCTTTCCACGTTCCAGGGCCTTAGCCACCATCTGTCTTATTTCCATCTCCTTCTCTCGATAGAGAGGTGCTATACGTGTAGAGAGGTCGAGTGCTTTGCTATTGAGCGACTTCACTTCGACAGTAATTTTCTTCCCTTTGTAGTTGGCTATTGCCTTTCCATAGCCTGTCATCGACTGTATCATAACCTATGATAATTTGTGTTTATAGAAATTCGCTTACAAAAGTAATAAAAAAAATGTGAAGATAGATAGTTTTATAGATATAAATTCTTCTTCCCCAAGTTCTTTTATTACTTTTGCAGAGACAGATTTAACTATAAGGATATTTTTTATTGCAAGTTGAAGCTTATGAAACAGTTTCCTTCCCTGTTTGCCATCTCTCTTTTCTCCACCCTAATGCTTTCATCTCCCGCGTCTGCCCAGGAGCGTGCATTCGAGCCGTCGCGTCGGGAGGTTGTTTTAGAGACCACATCAGGCAACATCCGTATTGCCCTTTTCAATGAGACCCCCATCCACCGTGATAACTTTATCAAACTTGTCCGCAACGGCTATTACGATGGCACCCTTTTTCATCGCGTTATCCGAGACTTTATGATTCAGGGAGGAGCTGATGACAGTCGTGATGCCCAGGAAGGAGAGGTCTGTGGAGAGACTGACACAGGTTATACGCTGCCTGCTGAGTTTCGTCTGCCCAAGCTCTTTCACAAACGAGGAATGGTAGCCGCCGCCAGAGAACCCGACGAGAGCAATCCCGCCAAGGCCTCCAGTGGTGCGCAGTTTTATATCGTGTGGGGAAGGAAACAGTCGAAGAGAGAACTTCAGCGACAGCGTGAACGTCTCGACACACTCGACGGCGGTCGCACACCTATGACCGATGAAATGGCGCGTTTTTACAGCGAGATAGGAGGTACGCCTCATCTCGATGGTGCCTACACCATATTTGGCGAGGTGGTAGAAGGAATGGATGTTGTTGACCGCATACAGCGTCAAGCTACCGATGAACACGACCGTCCGGTGACCGATGAGCGACTGATGCGCGCCTATGTGGTGGAGGTGACAACTCAACAGGCCCCCTTGCCATAAGGCAACAACGTGTTTCTTCGCTTCGTTAATTTGTCTAAAAACAGCTCCTCTCTACACATATATAGATGAGCAATTGAAGAAAAATGCGTACTTTTGCAGCTCAAAGCGAAAGTAACAAGCTCAAAGTAGATAGACTCATGTCGTGTATTTTAAGTATTGAGACGAGCACCAATGTGTGCTCTGTGGCAGTTAGTGGTGATGGTACCTGTTTGTTTAACAGAGAAGACCATAGTGGTCCTAACCATGCCGAACAACTTGGTGTCTTTGTTGATGAGGCACTCGAATATGTTGACAGTAGAGGCAGAGAACTGCAGGCTGTGGCAGTGAGTGGAGGTCCCGGTTCTTACACCGGACTGCGTATAGGTGTCTCGATGGCTAAAGGTATTTGTTATGGCCGTGAGGTGTCATTGGTGAGCATCCCCACCCCCGAACTGCTCTGTGTGCCCGTGCTGCTCAACCACGATGAGATAGAAGATGATGCCCTATTCTGTCCGATGATAGACGCCCGTCGCATGGAGGTCTATGCCACTGTCTATGACAGGAGTCTGAAGACGATACGTCCCACCACAGCCGATGTGGTGGATGGAGAGACCTATCGTGCGCTTCTCGATGAGCATCACATTTACTTCTTCGGCAATGGAGCGGCCAAGTGTATGGACATTATCAACCATCCACATGCCCATCTTATCGAAGGCATCGAACCCTTGGCTAAGTGGATGTTCCCGTTGGCCAACAGGCAGTTGATGAACGACAAGGTGGAGGATGTGGCTTACTATGTGCCTTTCTATCTCAAGGATTTTGTGGCTCAGCAACCTAAGAAACTGCTTTAGGTGAATGTTCATGACCTGTGAAACTATTATCAGGTAAGCGACTAACGAATAATCAAAGAAAAACAGATAAAGAAACAATATGAATATCCCAGGACTGGATTACAACACCCAGCGTGAACAGCTCCTTCTGCCAGAATATGGCAGAGAGGTGCAGAAGATGATAGACTATGCCGTGGGTCTTCCTACTAAGGACGAGCGGCAGCGGTGTGCTCACAGCATTGTGAATATTATGGCCACTAAGGTGGCACAGACCTCTGATGATGCCAGTTTCAGACAGACCCTTTGGAATCATCTCTATCTCATGAGTCGCAAAGCATTGGATATCGACTGGCCATGCGACGTAGAAGAAGCCGAACGTCTGCTCACCAAACCCCAGCCGCTGAAGCTTCGCGACAAGAATGACCGCATGCCTCTGCGCCACTATGGTCGCCTCATCACCCAGCTTACAGAGACCCTCAAGACCATGGAGCCTGGTGATAAGCGCGATGAACTCACACGCATAGTGGCCAACCAGATGAAACGCAACTTGGCAGAGTGGGGCCATGGTGCACCCGATGATGAGCGTGTGGCCAATGATATCGCTCGTCTTACCGACGGCGTGATACAGCTCGACCTCAAGCAGTTTAAGTTTGACAAACTCCCCTTGCCAGAGGTGGCAGAGCCAGTAAATAGAAAGAAAAGAAAACGCTAATACCACGCTCCTTAGATGGCATCATTTATCATTGAAGGCGGTCATCCGCTCCAGGGCACCATCACTCCCCAGGGTGCCAAGAACGAGGCATTGGAGGTCATCTGTGCCACGTTGCTCACTTCGCAGCCTGTGACCATCAGTAATATCCCCGACATCAGAGATATCAACAACCTCATCCAACTGCTTAGGGAGATAGGAGTGAATGTGACGCGCGACTCGCGCCACACCTATACTTTCTGCGCCGACAAGCTCAATCTCGACTTCCTTGAGAGCGATGATTTTGTGCATCGCAGTGCAGCCCTGAGAGGCTCGGTGATGATGATTGGTCCGTTGCTCGCCCGTTTCGGTAAGGCAGTGATCACCCGTCCCGGAGGCGACAAGATAGGTCGCCGCCGATTAGATACCCATTTCTTGGGATTCAAGCTTCTTGGCGCATCCTTTAATCATCTTTATGAGCGCAATGTCTATGAGATAAGTGCCAGCAGGCTGAAGGGCTGTTATATGTTGCTCGACGAGGCATCGGTGACGGGAACAGCCAACATCATCATGGCTGCTGTGCTGGCCCAAGGGCAGACTACCATCTACAATGCCGCCTGCGAACCTTATATTCAGCAGTTATGCCGCCTGCTCAACGCTATGGGTGCTCATATCAGCGGCATAGGAAGTAACCTGCTCACCATTGACGGTGTTGACAGTCTGCATGGTGCCACCCATCAGGTGCTCCCCGACATGATTGAGGTAGGCTCATTCATCGGTATGGCAGCGATGGTGGGCGAGGGCATACGCATCAAGGATGTGGCGCTGCCTCATCTCGGTATCATCCCCGATGCCTTCCGTCGTCTCGGTGTGAAGATCGACGTGGAAGGCGACGACCTCATCATTCCCAAACAGGAACATTATGTGGTCGATTCTTTCATCGACGGCACCATCATGACCCTTGCCGATGCCCCCTGGCCCGGTCTCACTCCCGACCTTCTCTCTGTACTCATTGTGGTGGCCACTCAGGCCAAAGGTACTGTGCTCATCCATCAGAAGATGTTTGAGAGTAGGCTGTTCTTTGTAGATAAGCTCATCGATATGGGCGCACAGATTATTCTCTGCGACCCACACCGTGCCGTCGTGGTGGGTCACGACAGGGCACGTCGTCTGAGAGGCGGTCGCATGGCCAGTCCTGACATCCGAGCCGGTATCGCCCTGCTCATCGCCGCCTTGAGTGCTGAGGGTGAGAGCAGAATAGAGAATATCGTGCAGATAGACCGAGGTTATGAAGATATCGAGCAGCGTCTCACGATGTTAGGTGCCAATATCTGTAGAGCGGAATAATAACGACAATAAATAAGAGCGATGATAGATAAATCAGAGGTCTATTGCATAGGACGTTTAGGGAAGCCCCATGGTGTGAAGGGCGAGATAAGTTTTCAGTTTGTCGATGATAGGTTCGACCGCATCGACATCGACTATCTCATCCTCTCCATCGACCATCTCCTCGTGCCATTCTTCATCGAGGAATATCGTTTCAAGAGCAACGAGGTGGCATTGGTGAAGTTCTGTGATATCGACACCCAGCAGCGTGCTGCCGAGCTCACAGGATGCGAGGTGTACCTTCCCCGTCCTGATGCAGATGAGTCAGAGGAGTTCTCCCTGGCTCAGTTGGTGGGCTTTGCCCTTATCGACAACCGCAGTGGTAAGCGGGTGGGCGAGATAGCCTCCATCGATGATTCCACAGCCAATCTCCTCTTTGAACTCACCGATGGGCAATTGGTTCCTGCCTCGTCCGACCTCGTTACAGCCATCGATGCTGGCAAGCGACAGCTAAACATGGATATTCCAGAAGGACTCTTAGATTGACGATTGACAGACATGAAAAATCAGCAAAAGAAGAAACAGATAGCCATCCTTGGTTCTACGGGCTCTATAGGCACGCAGGCCTTGGAGGTGATAAGTGAGCATAGTGATCTCTACGAGGTATATTGTCTCACGGCTAACAACCAGGTAGAGCTATTGGCTCAGCAGGCTCATCGCTATGAGCCAGCTGCTGTGGTGATAGCCAATGAAGCTCATTACGACCGCCTCTGTTCGCTGCTCAGCGACTGTCCCGACATCAAGGTGTATGCCGGAGCGAAGGCGCTTGACGAGATTGTTGAGGCAGGTCCTATCGACATGGTGCTTACCGCCATGGTGGGTTTTGCGGGACTCTCACCCACTATCCATGCGGTGAAAGCGCGTAAGACCATCTGCCTGGCCAACAAGGAGACCCTCGTTGTGGCAGGAGAGCTCATCCGCGACCTTGCCGCCCGCTATCACACCCCCATCCTTCCTGTTGACAGTGAGCACTCCGCCATCTTCCAGAGTCTGGTAGGCGAGGAGAACAATGAGATAGAGAAGTTGCTGCTCACCGCTAGTGGAGGTCCATTCCGCAACATGACGATGGAGCAGCTTGCCCGTGTCACCAAGGCTGATGCCCTGCAGCATCCCACCTGGGAGATGGGTGCCAAGATTACCATCGACAGTGCGACGATGATGAACAAAGGATTTGAGGTCATCGAAGCCAAGTGGCTCTTTGGTGTTGATGCCTCACGTATCGAGGTCCTCGTCCATCCCCAGAGCATCATCCACAGTGCTGTGCAGTTTGCCGACGGAGCGGTGAAGGCACAGCTTGGCGTACCTGATATGCGTCTCCCCATTCAGTATGCCTTCTCCTATCCCTATCGCATCCCCCTCTCCGGTGAGCGTCTCGACCTCTTCTCTCATCCTTTGGAGTTCTTCCGTCCCGATCTGGAGAAGTTTCGTTGTCTCGCTTTAGCTTTCGAGGCTATCAACAAGGGAGGTAACATGCCGTGTATCGTCAATGCCGCCAATGAGGTGGTCAACAGAGGATTCCTTGAGGACCGTTGTTCCTTCCTTGAGATGAGCGACATCATCGAGCGCACCATGCAGTCGGTAGCCTTCGATGCCTCGCCCTCCTACGACACCTATATCGCTACCGACCGTGAGGCACGCCTCAAGGCAAACGAGTTGTTAAACAAGTAATTCAGTTATCATTTTTATAATTATTTATCGTGGAAATATTTCTTATTCGCGTCCTGCAGTTTATGCTATCCATCGCCTTATTGGTGTTATTGCATGAGGGCGGTCATTTCTTTTTTGCCAAGCTCTTTGGTATTCGTGTAGAAAAGTTTTATCTTTTTTTTAATCCTTGGTTCCATCTCTTTGAGTATAAACCCAAGAACAGCGACACCACCTATGGCATAGGTTGGTTGCCCCTTGGCGGTTACTGCAAGATAGCAGGAATGATAGATGAGTCGATGGATACCGAGCAGATGAAGCAGCCTGCCCAGCCATGGGAGTTCCGTTCCCGTCCTGCGTGGCAGCGACTGTTTGTGATGATAGGTGGAGTGTTGGTCAACTTCCTTTTGGCCCTTTTCATCTACTCGATGATTCTCTTCACATGGGGTGATAGCTATATCCCCGTGAAGGACATGAAACTTGGTATGAAGTTTAACAGTGAGGCCAAGGCACTGGGTTTTCAGGATGGTGACATCCTCGTAGGTACCGACCTGCGTGCGTTCAAGGACTTCAATGTCGATCTCTTGCGCGACCTGAGTGTAGCCCATCGTGTTGACATCGTGCGTGAGGGTAAGGCCATGAGTCTTCCCCTACCAGGCGATCTTAATCTTCTCAATATGGTGAAGAGCGAGCCCGCTTTTGTTCGTCCACTCCAACCTGCCGTTATCGATTCAGTCATTCCAGGCACCCCAGCAGCCACAATAGGCCTGACGAAGGGTACTACTATCCTTGCCATCAATGGCAAAGCCGTTGATAGCTACAATAGTTTCAGCGATGAGATAGGAATCTTGAATGACCTGATGACCGATGCCAAGAGCTCGGCCGACAGTCTCAAGGTACGCACCGTGAACCTTGTCGTCGCTAACAACGGAAACAGAGACACGCTCCACACTGTGCTCACTCCATCGCTCCAGTTAGGGTTTATAGTAAAGGGTCTCAACGCACTCTACAAGCCGGTCACCGTTGAATATGGTTTCTTTGAGAGTTTCCCTGCCGGTGCCGCCTATGGTGTGAATATGCTCAAGGGTTATGTTGATGATATGAAATACCTCTTCAGTGCAGAAGGAGCGAAGTCGATAGGTGGGTTCGGTGCCATAGGAAGTATGTTCCCAGCCACTTGGGACTGGTATATCTTCTGGAAGATTACAGCCTTCCTGAGCATCATCCTCGCCTTTATGAATATCCTGCCTATCCCCGCCCTCGACGGAGGACATGTGCTCTTCCTGCTCTATGAGATCATCGCCCGTAGAAAACCCTCTGAGGATTTTATGATTAAGGCAGAGTATGTAGGTATGGCCATCCTTCTTCTGTTGATGGTGGTGGCTAATCTCAACGATCTTCTCAGATGGGTAGGTTGCATTTAGACCCTGTCCATCCATTTTTCCCATCCAGTATTGAGGTCATCGCCTTTGATGCCGACGACACGCTGTGGGATTGTCAGAGTCACTTTGAACAGGTGGAGAGGGCGCTCTATGACGCCCTCTCCACCTGGTGTACTGCCGAGGAGGCAGCCTCTTCCCTTTTCTCTACGGAGCAAGCTAACATGTCACTGTTGGGCTATGGCAGCAAGGCGTTCACCCTGTCGGTGTTAGAGACAGCCCTACGGGTAAGTGACAATGCCATCGATGGTGATACGCTCTCCCGTCTCCATGCCATGGGCAAGCACCTTTCTGAGATGCCAGCTACCCCGCTCCCCGGCGTGGTAGATACGCTCACCACCCTGTGCTCCCAATGGCAGCCAGCAGCCGCCCATCGTCGGCTGGTAGCATTCACTAAGGGTGAGCTCCTTGAGCAACAGAACAAGATGATTCGTTCCACCCTCCTTCCTTTTTTCGATCATGTAGAGATAGTGTCTTCCAAGGGTGAGAGAGAGTGTGAGGCGCTCTGTCGTCATCTGCAGATCTCTCCCTCGCAGATGCTTATGGTAGGCAATTCGTTCAAGAGTGACATCTCTCCAGCGTTGACAGTAGGCTGCTGGGCTGCCTATATCCCCTTCCATGTGGTGTGGCAGTTGGAGCGCAGCGAGGAGTATTCCCATCCCCGTCTTGCCCGTCTGTCGTCTATCTCCCAACTGCCAGCATTGCTTCAATGTTGACACACAGCCATCTCACCCTTGCTATAGAGCAAAAGTAGCTATCTTCAAAGAAAGAGAAGGTTGTACCTCAAATCCGCAACCGCCCTCATAAGATAAATCCCCTTACCCCACCATGCGACTTGAGGCAATACGCAGAATTACGAGCATAAGTTGTCGGTGTTATCCAAAGTCATTCAGGAACACATCAGCATAAGCGTTGTTGCATGAATAGATATTCAGCACATACTGCCTTGATGTCCTAATCCACTTTCCTGGCACAGATATAAACTTGAAGACAAACGCCTTGATTCGGCTTGTTGCTTTGAGTCCGAACCTCTTCACGTCAAGCCTTCCCATGATGAATTTGTAGAAGTTGCGTATGATCGCCGTGAGCAGACCTCTATGCATGAGCCGCCACAGAAATAAACGCTCATAAGCGAACGGTTTCGTTAAGCCAGATGAGCAATGATGAGCTTGCTCGGGCATTGTCATGGCGAGAAACGGTCGGATAAAATCCAACGGATGATTTCGCTGTATTGATAACCATACAGCCTGCATCTCATACCGAGGGTTGAGTCGATTACAGATGAGAGATTGGAGTCAAATTGCTCCATTATTGAAAAAATGCCTCCAAAAGGAGAGAGTTTCTCAGATTTTATTGCTACATTTGCCATGTCTGTCGGGTTTGATACATATTTTGATTTGCAACACTAAGATAGGTG
>JAHAZN010000012.1 GCA_018385335.1 Prevotella sp. | reverse complement strand
GTCTATACTTATATATATATAATAATGTATGATTGATACTTCGGTTTTTCAAGGCAAGAAAGCTGTCTATTACACCCTGGGGTGTAAACTCAACTTTTCTGAGACATCAACCTTTGGGCAGATGTTGAGTGAGATGGGTGTGGTGACTGCTGGGAAGGGGGAGCAGGCAGACCTATGCCTCATCAATACATGTTCAGTGACAGAGGTAGCCGACCGTAAATGCCGTCAGGCCATCCGTCGTTATGCGCGTCTTCATCCCGGTGCCTTTATCGTTGTCACGGGATGTTATGCTCAGTTGGAGCCAGAGCGTGTGAGCCAGATAGAGGGTGTTGACCTTGTTTTGGGAGCCAATGAGAAGTCTATTTTAGTACAGTTTCTTGCAGAGAGATGGATAGCCAGCATCCAGCAGACGTCAACTCAGGGACAACACAAGTCGCTCCATGAGTATCATACAGCGGTGCTGAAGGATATCAAGAGTTTTGCCCCCTCATGTTCGCGTGGCAATCGTACGCGTTATTTCCTTAAGGTGCAGGATGGTTGCGATTATTTCTGTACCTATTGCACCATTCCCTTTGCCCGTGGTCTCAGTCGCAATCCATCCATCTCATCCTTAGTGTCCCAAGCCCAGAGGGTCGCAGAGGAGGGTGGAAAGGAGATTGTACTTACAGGAGTTAATATCGGTGATTTTGGTAAGACCACTGGAGAACGTTTTATCGACTTAGTGAAGGCGCTCGATGGTGTAGAAGGCATCAGCCGCTATCGCATAAGTAGTTTGGAACCCGACTTGCTCTCTGATGACCTAATAGAGTATTGTGCTCAGAGTGCCAAGTGGATGCCACATTTTCATATTCCCTTGCAGAGTGGAAGCGATGAGGTGCTGCGACTAATGCATCGTCATTATGATACCGCACTTTTTGAAGAGAAGATAAAACTTATTAAGGAGAAGATGCCTCACGCCTTTATTGGTGTGGATGTGATGGTCGGCTGTCGAGGGGAGACTCCCGAGTGTTTTGATGAGACCTATCGCTTCTTGGATAGACTCGATGTCACACAGTTGCATGTCTTTCCCTATTCCGAACGTCCAGGGACGGCAGCCTTACGTATCCCCTATGTGGTGGATGAGGAAACTAAACGAGAGCGCTGTCATCGTCTGTTGCAACTATCGGAAGAGAAGACGACCAATTTCTATAGACGTTGGATAGGAGAGGAGGCGGTGGTACTTTTTGAGAAGGCTCCAAGAGGCAAAGCTATGCATGGATTCACAGCAAACTATGTGAGGGTAGAACTGTCACCATCACTTGCCCGTGAAACCTATGACAATCAGCTTATCAAGGTAAGGTTGGGTGAGATGAATATGAAACAGACCGCCCTCAAGGCGAGCATCATAGATATGACTGAGTAGTGCTAAGAAGCAAACAGAAAATATTGAATTATGAAGAAGGATGAAATGAGATACACAGATGCTATAGGCGGTAGCAATAGCGACGAGCAGAAGTCAAAGTTGGCTATAGTTATTCTCAACTGGAATGGTGAGGCGATGCTTGAGACCTACCTCCCCAAGGTGTTAGAGCATGCTGAAGGGCGTGCGCAGGTGGTGGTAGCTGACAATGCCTCTTCCGACCATTCGGTAGCGCTTCTTGAACAGCATTTTCCCGCCTGCCGTCTTATCCAATTGGAGAAGAACTGGGGATTCGCTGAGGGATACAACAAGGCATTGGCAGAGGTGAAGGCAGAGTATTATCTTTTGCTTAATTCAGATATAGAGACCACTCCAGGCTGGTTGGAACCACTGTTGCTTTTGATGGATAGTCATCCGGAGATAGCTGCTTGTCAGCCCAAGATACGCTCTTTGAATCAGCGTGAGTATTTTGAATATGCAGGAGCTTGCGGTGGTTTCATCGATCAGTTGGGTTATCCCTTCTGTAGGGGACGATTGTTTGATACTATTGAAAAGGATAAAGGGCAATATGATCAACCTTGTGAAGTGATGTGGGCGACGGGAGCAGCTCTGATGATCAGGGCCGATGATTATTGGAACGCCGGCGGACTGGATGGTCGTTTCTTTGCTCATAATGAGGAGATAGATCTATGTTGGCGTCTGGGTATCATGGGAAGAAAAGTGTATTGCGAGCCTCGCAGTTGTGTGTATCATGTAGGAGGAGGCACCTTACCAAAGAATAATCCGATGAAGACTTATCTCAATTTTAGGAACAATCTCACGATGCTCTATAAATGCCTTCCTTTAGAGGATTATCCTCGAGTGATGAGGTGGCGTTGGCTACTCGATTGGGTAGCTGCCCTGAAAATGCTGATTGTTGACAGGCATGTGGGCGATTTTAAAGCAGTGTGGCGTGCACGTCGTGATTTCAACCGATGGAAGATTCAGTTTGCTGCCGACCGCGCTCATTTACAGAGTCATTATCAAGGAACAGGGTCAACGCAAGTATCGCCAATCTCCATCCTTTGGCAGTATTATGTGAAAGGCAAGAAGACCTTCTCTTCATTGCCTTTCTGATTCCTTGTCTGCTGTTCTGTTTACTGACGCGTAATACGTCGAATTTTAACGGGTGAACTGAGTTCCCTCTTCCATGCTTTAAGGTAAGCAAACCACTCTTTATCAGAGTGATATCCCCACGATTCGTTGTCGGAACAGAAGGTGATATTGTAGTTGAAAGAGTTGGCGATTTTTCCTACGACGAAAGGATAATTGTCCTTGTTGGCAGGCAATTCCATGACAACCTGCTTCTGAGGGATACAGATACCCAAGCCCACCGTCTCTCTCTTGTGTCCGGCAGAGTCTTTTTCAGACACAGGCCAGTCTGTTCCCCAACAACCGCGCAGTCCCTGGTGGTCAGAAAACTCTTTTGAGTTTTTTACGTTGATGATTCCTGTTGCAAAGAGATGATCGTCAGCGGGAGAATCGAAAGTCACGTTCACCTGACAGTCGCGCCTATTCGCATAGAGTGTGTATCGGGTAGTCATGTTGATACGTTTCTGAGAGTCTGTCGATGGCCTCCATCCCTCGTCTATCACCTCCACCACTGTGCGTAGCGGTCCGCGTGCCAGGATATGCAGTGTGCGATGGTTTACATCCTTGAGCATGAGAGGCTTTTCGCCATCCCATCCTCTCAGCGTTCCAAGTCCAAAGGTCTCGCCCACCCATAGCACGTCATCGCCATATCCCTGTTGTTTCTGCTCTTTGTCGGGATAGAACTGCGTTTGTTTCAGTTCCAGCTGTTTGTTGTATTTTCCATAGATATCTACAGTCTGGCGATGATCGAAGTAGATGCGATAAGCCACCAACTCGTTTTCAAATGCAGGTCCATGGTGATGGAGCATCCAATAGGGATTGGTGCCGTTATCAACAGTGAGGCTACTGATATAAAGATCTTGTTTGTTGCTACTCTTAACTTTCTTGTTAGTGAGTAGCATCTCTGCATATACTTTTGCTGGATAAGTGCGTGGCTCACCCTCTTTGTCGAGATGCACTTCAAAATACTTTTTCTCTTTCTTTCCCAGGTCAGCGAGAAAACAGATTTCATCAAACACACCATCGCCATTCAGATCATCCAGTTGGCACGCCACCTCTTCTCCGTTGCATGTCACCAAGGCAGAGCGCACGTCAAAAGTCTCCTCCTGCAATGAGAGAATGATAGGTGTGGCCTTACGGTCATACTTTTCGGGATTGGTGATTTCCACTGAGTAGTTGATCTGTGCATGAGCAAATATGGGCAGGCATATCAACCATACCATGGTAGTGAGTTGTTTCATAAGACTATATAAGTTTTTGTTTCCACAAAGTTAGTGAAAAACCACTTGAAAGGAAAATCCTTTCCTTTTGTTTATACATCTTTTTTGAGAAATAAACGAAAATTGCATATTTCTTGGTCTGTATTTTAAGAAAATTAGCAATATTCTTGGCAGTGAAAATATTTTTTAGTACATTTGCACTGTTATTAACAGTAAGAATAAGTCCGTGCGACAAATTCATTATATTCTATTGGCTATTCTGGTCTTGTGTGTGAGTTGCGAGTGGCAACTGCATCTCAAGATGGCAGGGATGGAAGATGAGCTGGTAATTGATAGATACGACAGGGTGGAGACCCTCTATCTTACTACCGGAGATTTTTCAGCCCTTCAGCACATGAATATCGACCACCCTATAGAGACCCGTACTCTAATAGAGGATGTGCTGAAGATAGGCCATGTGAACGACAATGAGATTAACAACAAGTTTCTTCGTTATTTTCAAGATTCCACGTTGCAGGTTATTCTCAACGAGGTGGGTCGTCAGTATGCTGATATTGAGGATATTACTCGTGAGTTTCGCATTGCTTTCTCTCGTATGCAAAGCGAATTGCCTAACGTCGAGGTGCCTCATATCTACACTCAGATAGGAGCATTGGACCAGAGCGTTATTATCACCAACAACAGTGTTGGAATCTGTCTCGACAAGTATCTCGGCGAGCACTTCAAACCTTATCACCGTTTCTATCCCTTGGAGCAGCGCCAGATGATGACACGTAAGATGATTGTTCCCGATTGTCTCAACTTCTATCTCTTGAGTTTATATCCACTGCCTTTTGATGCCACCACGCAGTTGGCCTGCGACCTTCATATGGCCAAGATTCAGTGGATGGTCAACAAACTTTTGCAGCGCAAGGCATTCCGTAGCAAGTATATTACGCATGTCGATGCTTATGTGCAGCATCATGAGGATATCACTTTTCCTCAACTGATGTCGGCGACACTGCGCTGAGCGCCTTACCCTGATAAATACCATTCTTTTTGAGGTAGTTGACAAGTCTGTCGGTAAACTCATGGTTTTTCAGTCCCCAGTGAGGAGCTACGAGCATATCCTTAGGCGACTGTGATACGAAGCGTTCCAGAATCATGTCGGGTCTTAGATACTGTATATATCGACCAATCGTTTCAATATACTCATCCACGGTGAAGAGCGTAAAGGGCTGTGAAGCATAGAGTTGAGCAAGTCGTGTGTTCTTGATGACTTGCAGCTGATGCACTTTTAGAATGTGGAGTGGGAGTGAGGATAGAGTCTCTGCTTGCCGGCAGAGTGTGCCGTCATCATCTCCTGGCAGTCCGATAATGACATGTCCCCCTGTAACTATTCCCCTTCCAGCCGTTTCTTCTATCGCCTTTTTAGAGCACTCAAAGTTGTGTCCTCTATTCATCCATTTCAACAGATGGTCGTTAGTACTCTCTATTCCATATTCAACGATAACAAAAGTATGCTGTGACAACTCCTCTAAATAGTTGAGTATCTGTGCAGAGATGCAGTCAGGGCGTGTGCCAATCACGATGCCCACCACATCATCACACTCCAGCGCCTCCTCATACCGTTTCTTCAATAGGTCTAAAGGGGCGTATGTGTTTGTAAATGCCTGGAAATATGCCAGATATTTCATGTCTGGATATTTCCTTCCAAAAAACTCCTTACCCTCGTTAATCTGTTGTGTGATGGAGTGTTGGGGGTGACAATAAGAGGGATTAAACGTGCGGTTGTCGCAGAAGACACATCCTCCGTAGGACAGCTTACCGTCTCTATTTGGGCAAGTGAAGCCCGCGTCAACGGCAATCTTCTGCACTCTGCCATTCATCTTTTCTCTTATCCAGTGCCCATAGTCTCTGAAAGGATGGCTGTGATTGTTCATTCTAACACCTTTATTATATGAATCTTTTCCGTCTGTAAAGTTACGCTTTTTCCTTCATAAACAGAAAAAATAAGTAAGTATCTTCCTAATTATTTGTACAAGACAGTTCTTATAGCTCTTTGCTCTGCCACTGCCTTCCACCTTTGTAAACTTTTATACTAAAAAAAATAAAAAAAATCAGGGGTGTAAGGGGGGGGGTAAAAAATATGATAAAAAAATGATGACTATATCAGATATTATTTGTAACTTTGCACCCTACAGTGATGGATAAATGTTTATCAAAGAAACTTCTAATTTGAAATAGAAATTGTATGGGAAATAATTTGAGAACAAATCAATTGATTAGGAATCTGATCATTTTGGGCGATTTCGTCGTTCTCAATGTCATATATTCCCTTTATATCTATTTCAATCCCGTCCCACTGAACCACAGCAATGCCATGTTGCTTATTCTTTTGAGCAACTTTGGTTTCCTTGTTGCTCAGTATTACTATTCAACGGTAGTGCATGAACCCCTCGTGTCCTCAGACAAGGTGTTGCGTCAGGTGACGCGTCTGGCTTTCTTACAGCAGATAGTCTCCTTTTTGATGATAAAGACCGTCTTCATGCTAATGGATATCACCTCGCCTTTAATACGGTTTTATCTCTATCTTGCACCGATATTCTATTTAGGTCTGTTGGGCTCCCGCTATTCTGAGAAGCAGTTGATTAAATATATCCGCCGCATGGGGCACAATGTGCGTTATGTATTGTTTGTAGGCAACTCCCTCTCACTGCTCTCTATTCGTGACTATCTGATCAACGACCCTTCTCACGGATATCGCATATTGGGCTATTACTCAGATCATGAGATGGAAGAGCGCAATTCATCGATGTCTTATCTCGGAACGATTGATGATGCAATCAGTCTTTTGAATGAGCAGCGTGAACATGTTCAGGCAGACGAGCTCTATTGTTGTCTGCCATCGTCGCAGGATGAGACCATCATGAAGGTGATGCGTGCTTGTAACAACAGCATGGTCCATTTCTTCTATGTCCCCCTTTTTGCTACCACCTTTGGCCATTCGCTTCGGTTAGAGCGTTTGGGTGAGCATGTGGTGATGACCAACTGTGAGGAACCGCTCAACCAGCCCGTCAACAAGTTGTTTAAGCGCACGTTTGACGTATTGTTTTCGCTCATTGTGCTCATCTGTATGCTGCCCTTCCTCCCTATCATCGCCATCATTATTAAATTGCAGAGTCCCGGTCCAATCTTTTTCAAGCAGAAAAGAACAGGACTCAATGGTGCCGACTTCTATTGTTATAAGTTTAGGTCGATGCATATCAATGCTGAGGCCGACAAACTTCAGTGTACAGAGAACGACCCACGTAAGTTCGCTTTCGGCAATCTGATGCGCAAGACCAACATAGATGAGTTGCCACAGTTCTTCAATGTGCTGCGCGGTGATATGAGTGTGGTGGGCCCGCGTCCTCATATGTTGTATCACACCGAGGTCTATCGCAAGCTTATAGACAAGTATATGATACGTCATTTTGTGAAGCCAGGTATCACAGGTTGGGCTCAGGTCACCGGGTTCCGTGGTGAGACCAAAGAACTTTGGCAGATGGAAGGGCGTGTGGAGCGTGATATCTGGTATATAGAAAACTGGAGTATCTGGTTGGATATCCGCATCATTTGGCGAACAATCAAACAGATACTCGTGCGCGACAAGAAAGCCTATTAAATATATTCAGGTAGGCTATCTTGTTAGTGATATTCTCAATGCTTTGTTTATTTTGACGGATAGTTGCGCAGTGCAGCCAGGAGTTCGCTGTTTTCAGCGCGTGTTCCTATGGTGATACGCAGACAGTCCTGACAGAGACAGACGTGTGTTCTGTTTCTTACTATGATACCTTCGTCCACGAGGTAGTCGTAGATAGCCTGTGCATCGGTGACCTTTGTGAGAAAGAAGTTAGCCTGCGTCGGATAGATACCTCTGCAGATAGGCAGTTGTGCAAAAGCCTCCATCATGCTGTTTCTCTCCTGAAGGATGAGCCTAACCCATTTATCCACCTCATAGGGATCGTTAAGTAGCTCCAATGCCCTGCGTTGTGTCAGTTCGTTGATATTATAAGGATATTTCACCTTGTTAAATAAGTCAATTATCTCCTTTGAGGCATAGGCCATACCCAGTCGGATGGCAGCTGAGCCCCATGCTTTGCTCATGGTATTCAATACGATGAGGTTGGGGTGTGCTTTGAGTTCAAACCTAAACGACTGTTCTCTTGAGAAATCGCTGTATGCCTCGTCAATAATAACAATCCCCTCAAATCGCTCCAATATTTTGAGCATCTCTTCCCTGTTGAGTGCGTTGCCCGTAGGGTTGTTAGGACTGCACAGCCAGATGATTTTTGTGTGCTCATCACAGGCAGCGAGGATAGCCTCTGCGTCAAGGTCGAAATTGCTGTTGAGTTTCACCCTGCGGTATTCCACATCATTGATATCTGCACACACCTCATACATTCCATAGGTTGGTTCGATGGCCACCACGTTGTCGATGCCCGGCTGAGTGAAACAGCGATAGGGCAGGTCGATGGCTTCGTCGCTACCGTTTCCGAGGAAGATATGCTCAACATCCACCCCCTTTACCTTTGCCACCGCCTTTTTCACTTCCCACTGCAGAGGGTCGGGGTAGCGGTTATAGGGTTGGTTATATGGGTTCTCGTTGGCATCGAGAAAAACGTGTGCCTCCTTACCGCTGTATTCGTTGCGAGCACTGCTGTAAGGTTTGAGTCTCCAGATATTTGGTCTTGTCAGTTGTTCTAATGTCTTCATGTCTTGATAGCTCTCCGTCAATAATCATTCACCTTTCTCTATCCATTCCATTCTTATGGTCATCGCGCGTTGGTGAGCTGCGAGCGATTCTGCTGATGCCATCTCAGCCACTGCCTGTCCTATCTTCTCCACCCCTTCTTTAGTGAGATGTTGGAAGGTCACTTTTCTGCAATAGCTGTCGAGGTTCACACCGTTGTAGGCAGTTGCATAACCATGTGTCGGCAGAGTGTGATTGGTGCCGCTGGCATAGTCGCCGGCACTCTCGCAGGCATAAGGTCCGAGGAACACACTTCCTGCGTTGACCACCTTCTCCGCCATTGCCTCATAGTCTGATGTCTGGATAATCAGATGCTCCGGTGCATAACAGTTGGAGAGTGCCATGGCCTCCTCCTTGTCCTTGACGAGGATAAACTTGCTGTTGTCGAGCGATTTGTTTGCCATCTCCATGCGTGGCAGCAGTGCCAGCTGTCTCTCAGTCTCTTTCACCACCTCATCGAGCAGATGCTCACTGGTAGTGATAAAGAACACCTGTGAGTCGGCACCATGCTCAGCTTGTGAGAGCAGGTCAGCAGCTATAAACGAGGCATTGGCAGTCTCGTCAGCAATGACACACACTTCCGATGGACCGGCAGGCATGTCGATAGCCACCTCATGTAGGCTTACTTGTTGCTTAGCAGCCATCACATATTGATTGCCAGGACCAAAGATCTTATATACCTTAGGCACACTTTCTGTTCCGTAAGCCATGGCACCGATAGCCTGCACCCCACCTGCTTTGAATATCTTGTTCACTCCTGCCACCTGTGCGGCAAAGAGAATGGCAGGGTTCACCTTGCCTTGGGGTGATGGAGGTGTGCACAGCACAATCTCTTTGCATCCGGCTATCCTTGCAGGTGTGGACAGCATGAGTACGGTACTGAATAGAGGGGCTGTTCCCCCGGGGATATATAATCCCACCCGTTCTATAGCCACACTCTTTTGCCAGCACGTCACGCCTGGTTGTGTCTCCACCTTCACACCAACGAATTTCTGTGATTCATGGAAGGTTTTGATGTTCTGGTGAGCGAGGATGATAGCTTCTTTGAGTTGCTCGGAGAGCTGTTGACCAGCTTCTGCCATTTCCTCTTCACTCACTTGCAGCGAAGATAATTGTGCATGGTCGAAGCGTTCTTCATATTTCTTTACGGCCTCGTCACCCTTCTTTCTCACCTCATTAAGCACACCATTGACAACATCGCTAAGTTGCGATATGTCGAGATGTGGGCGTTCCACGAGTTGGCTCCACGCCTCCCTGTTAGGATATCTGATAATCTGCATTTATTATAGATAATGTGTAATGCGACAAACTACTTTTTGTTTTCTCTCGTTCCCGTTCAGTTAGAGAATCATCTTCTCTATCGGAGTCACGAGGATACCTTGTGCTCCCAGCTCCTTCAGCTTACCGATAATCTCCCAGAAGCGTTTCTGATCTAATACCGTGTGCACAGAGCACCAGTCATCGTCGGCCAGCGGGATGATGGTCGGACTTTTTAGTCCAGGCAATACGCTGACAATCTCCTCTAATCTACTCTTGGGAGCATTCATTCTCACATATTTCTTGTCTTCAGCATTTCTCACAGCCTCAAAACGGAAGAGCATATCGTTAAGAATCTTCTTTTTCTCTTCGCTCATCTGTTTGTTGCCAATGAGCAGTGCTTCGCTCTGCATTACCACTTCCACCTCGCTCAGGTTGTTGCTCACCAGTGTTGACCCACTGCTCACGATATCAAAGATGCCGTCGGCTAATCCGATACCAGGAGATATTTCCACGCTGCCATTGATGACATGAATCTCAGCCTTCACCCCATTGCTCTCCATGTATCTACGTAGGATATTGGGGTAGGAGGTAGCAATCTTCTTTCCGTTGAACCAATGGACGCCAGGGTAGTTAATCTCTTTAGGGATGGCTAACGACAGGCGGCACTTGCTGAATCCCAGTCGGGAGATGATCTCTGCGTCTTCTCCTCGCTCTGTAAATTCATTTTCTCCTACGACACCGATATCAGCCACGCCACTGGCTACACACTGAGGGATATCGTCATCCCTGAGATAAAGCACCTCGAGGGGGAAGTCTGATGATTTAACGAGAAGAGTTCGTTTGTTGGCACTCACTTTGATATCCGCCTCATTGAGGAGATTCATGGTGTCCTCAAAGAGACGTCCTTTTGATTGTACGGCAATTCTTAACATGATAAATTGTTGCAATTTTATAAAAACGTTTGGCAAAAGTATAGAAAAAATAGCATTTATGCAAGAAAATGTGTACTTTTGCAATCAAATTGTTATATAATTGAAAGATTATTCGCTTTTCTTGTTGTTAGCGGTTGTCTTATGCGTGATAGGATGCACCGAGCGTACCCCACGGCAGGTTGTCACACCATGGGGAGAGATTACTGACTCCATCCCCGATGAAGGTGCGTTCGATCTGCAGCAGATACAAGTGAATGGTGAGCTCATCATGCTCACCATGAACGGTCCCTCCACCTGTTATGAGTATAAGGGCAAAAAGCTCGGTGCCCACTATCTGCTCTGCAGGAAGTTTGCCGATAAAATGGGTGTGGGTTTGCGCGTTGAGATATGCAAGGACACATTAGAGATGTTGCGCCGTCTTGCCAGTGGCGAAGGCGATATTATTGCCTTTCCCGTCACCGATGCCATATACAATAAGGTGAAGGGCAGTCTTGTACGATGTGGGGTGACTACAGACACGCTCCATACCGGATGGTTGAGCACCTCTGAGAAACCCCAGTTAGTAGAGGCCCTCAACCAGTGGTACCGTCCCCGTCTGCTGGATGAAGTGAAGAGAGAGGAGCGTTATCTCCTTTCCACAGCTAGTGTGAAGCGTCGCGTCTTTGCACCTATGCTCGATGCCCGTCGTGGCATCATCTCCCGCTACGACCATCTCTTCATCACCCATGCCATGTCAATTGGTTGGGACTGGCGACTGATGGCCGCCCAGTGTTATCAGGAGTCAACCTTCGACCCCCGTGCTCATTCGTGGGCAGGAGCCTGTGGACTCATGCAGATCATGCCTTCCACGGCAGACCTCCTCGGTCTTCCACTGTCAAAGATTTATGATCCTGCACAGAATATCGCCGCTGCCGCTCGGTATCTCAAGATGCTTGAGGGCAAGATGAGCGATATCCGTCTGCGCTCCGAGCGCATTAGGTTTGTCCTGGCCTGTTATAACGGAGGCTACCACCATGTGCGCGATGCCATGGCTCTGGCTCGTCGCGACGGGAAGAATCCTCACAGTTGGAATGAGGTATCTAAGTATGTGCTGCTTCTCAGTCAGCCCCGTTACTATAATGATCCGTTGGTGAAATATGGATATATGCGTGGCAGTGAGACCGTAGATTATGTTTATCGCATAGAGCAGCGGTGGAAGAGTTATAGAAGTAGGAGATAATCGCTCGCCATGGGTAGTATGAAAACATTCTTGGATTGCAATCCCCTATTGCCCGTCGTCCTCATGTTGATGGTCGGCATAGGGGTCGGCTTTGCTGCCGATGATGGTGGCGAGTATTTTGGTCTGTTATGGGCCGGTGCCTCACTTCTCATGGTCACTCTTCTCCTCGTTCCCTATCGTTTCCCCATTGCCAAGACATGGTTGCTGCTCCTTGCTGTCTTCTTCTCAGGTTGGCTCCGTCTGTCTCTTGAACAGCAGACGCATGCCTATAGTGTGGGTGCAGAGAAACGGGTGTGGCATGGCATCCTTCTCGATGATGATGTGGAGCGCGACAGTGTGAAACATACGGTCACGATGCTGCTCACTGATGAGGAGATGCGTGATCGTACAGTGCGCCTCACGCTATTGGTGGACGAGGGTCAGGAACACTTGTTACGCCCGGGCTATGGCATTGCTGTTGAAGGACATTTGCGTCGTCCGACCAACAGAGAAGGTAGCACATTTGATACCGAGATATGGGCGCGCACCCACGGCATCGATTGGATGCTCTATGGCTATTGGGGAAGTTGGGTGATAGAGCAGGCTGATGTCAGTCATCTTTCCTCTTTGGAGCGCCTGCGCATCAATGCAGCCAAGTTGCGTCGTTCTATCACCGATAGGATGCTCGAGGCAGGTTTATCGGCAGAGGCAGGCAGTCTTCTCTCCGCCATCACCTTGGGAGATCAGCGTTTCATCCTTCCAGAGATGCGTGAGCAGTTTGCTGATCTTGGCATCTCCCATCTCCTCTGTATCTCAGGCACCCACCTTGCTGTTATCTTCTTCTTGCTTTCCCTTCTGCTGCCGCGCATTCTTCCCACGGTGTTGCGCAACAGTCTCCTCCTTTTTGTCCTCTTCTCTTATGTCTTCCTTGTAGGCATGGGTGCCTCGGTAGTGAGAGCCTCCCTCATGATAAGTATGGTGTTGATAGCCGATGGTAACAATCATCAGGTATCTCCCTTCAACAGGTTAGCCTTTGCTGCCCTTGTCCTTCTGCTCTTCCAACCCCTGCTGTTGATGGACATTGGTTTTCAACTCTCTTTCCTTTCAGTAACAGGCATCCTGATTTTCACATCAGCCTACGGCAGATGGCAAACAGAAAGAGAGCGGGAAAACCGCTCTCCATTACTTGAGAAAATTATAATGTCAGTGGGTGTCTGTTTCTCTGCTCAGATGGCCACACTCCCCATCGTTCTTCATGTCTTTGGAACAATCTCTCCCTGGTTCCTTCTGACCAATCTCCTTGTTATCCCCCTGTTCACATTGCTTATTTATGCCACCTCGCTGCTCATCCTTTTCCTTTGGTTTCCCCTCGTCAGTCAGATGTTGGCCTACTTCCTCACAAGGCTCACAGCCGGTGTTGATACACTGCTTCACCTGCTGTTACGTTTGCCAGGCATCTCCCTCCATCTGCCTGTGATCAATTGGCCTCAGGCAATCGGTCTTTGGATGATCATAGGGAGTCTGTGTGTCCTCACCTACGTCAGCATTCGCCGGTGGCGTCATTAGCGTTGTGTTGGCATGTGTTGAGCTAACGAATTAGATCAGTTCCACCTTGTTGATGTCCTGCTCCTTCTCGCAATAGTGACAAACGAGCGTCCCCTGTTCCTTGTTCACCACATGGAAGAGAGTGGACATAGGTTCATTGTTGGTGATACATTTCGGGTTGTTGCATCTCACAATACCCTTCAACACGTCAGGAGTGACAACAGTCTTTTTCTCCACCACCTCATAATCCTCTATGATGTTGAGCACAATGTTAGGTGCTACCACGGAGAGTCGTGATATTTCTTCGTCAGTGAAGTATTTGTCTTCAGCCTTGATGATACCTTTTCTTCCCAGCTTCTTTGAGTGATAGTTGTAGCCGATGGTCACCGGTGTGGTGAGCTGTTCGAGTTGCAGCAGACTAACCACCTGATAAGTTTTCTCTGTGGGGATATGGTCTATTACCGTGCCATTCTTGATGGCAGCAACAAGCATTTCTTTCTTAGCCATGATAGATAGTTTAATAGATGATCGTCTTATCGTTGAGAACCTCGTCGAGCGTGATGCCAAGCACATCACAGAAGATAGCCTGACGCGCAAACAGTCCGTTACCCGCCTGCTGTATATAGTAGGCATGAGGATTCTCATCCACGTCATAACTTATCTCGTTCACTCTGGGCAGGGGGTGAAGGATGCGCATATTGGGTTTGGCAGAGGCCAGCATATCGTTCTTCAGAATATAGACATTCTTTACCCGCTCATATTCCATCAGGTCGGAGAAACGCTCTTTCTGCACACGTGTCATATAGAGGATATCAGCATCGGCAATCACCTTTTCGTTAAATGCCGTATGTTCCTGAAACTTGATGTTGTGCTCCTTGCAGTAGAGCTTATATTCCTGCGGCATAGCCAACTCTTTAGGAGCAATGAAATGGAAGGTGGGATTGAAATGGCGCATTGCCATGATGAGCGAGTGAACGGTACGTCCATATTTCAAGTCGCCCACGAGATAAATATTCAGGTTCTCTAAGGTGCCTTGAGTCTTATAGATGGAATAGAGGTCGAGCATACACTGTGAGGGATGCTGGTGTGCGCCGTCGCCCGCGTTCACTATGGGGACAGGAGCCACCTCAGCAGCATATTGTGCAGCTCCCTCGATATAATGACGCATGACAATGACATCAGCATAGTTGCTCACCATGAGTATGGTGTCTTTCAGTGTCTCGCCCTTCGTTCCGCTCGTAATCTTCGGATCCGCAAATCCTATGACACGCGCTCCAAGACGGTTCGCTGCCGTCTCAAAACTCAATCGGGTACGGGTAGAGGGCTCAAAGAAGAGCGTGGCAATCACCTTACCCTTAAGTAGCTCTCTGTTAGGATGTTCCTCAAATGCTTTAGCCATCTCAATAAGATAGAGAATCTTCTCTTTGGTGAGATTGGCAATAGTGACAAAATTATGCTTTTCCATTCGACCAATTGGTATTGTTTGTTCTTTTTCGCCGCTAAGTTACATATTTCTTCTCATACAAATGCGAGAATATGGAAGAAAAGCAGTATTTTTGCACGAAAATAAAGTGAGACGAAGACATGAGAAAGATATTCGTTGGATGTTTGTGGACGCTGTTGTTCATCCTCGTTTTGGTGGCGGTTGTCTCGTTTACTGCCATCGCCAAAGGGTGGGTGGGGTATATGCCACCTGTTGAAGATTTGCAGAATCCGATCAGCCGTTTTGCTACTCAGATTTACTCGTCGGACATGCAGATCCTCGGTACATGGAACTACAACAAGGAGAACCGCATTTGTGTTGAATATAAGGAGCTCCCCACCTCGCTTGTTGATGCGCTTATCGCCACCGAAGATGTGAGATTCCGTGAACATTCGGGTATCGACTTCATTGCACTCACCCGAGCCATTGTCAAGCGTGGACTCTTAGGGCAGGTAAGTGCTGGTGGTGGCTCTACCATCACCCAGCAGTTGGCCAAACAGCTCTATTCTGGCAAGGCACATAGTGTGACAGAGCGTTTGCTTCAGAAACCTATTGAATGGGTGATAGCAGTGCAGCTGGAGCGCAACTACACCAAAGATGAGATTATCACCCTTTATCTCAACTATTTCGATTTTCTCCACAATGCCGTGGGAATAAAGACAGCTGCCAATGTCTATTTCTCCAAGGATCCCAAAGACCTCACTCCTACAGAGGCGGCTACCCTCGTGGGCTTGTGTAAGAATCCCTCTTATTTCAATCCCGTGCGCCATCCTGAGCGTTGCCGAGAGCGCCGCAACGTGGTGCTCATGCAGATGGAGAAAGCAGAGTATATCACAGCTCAGCAGCGAGACAGCATGATGGCAACACCCTTGAAACTCAAATTCCATGCGGCCGACCATAAAGAGGGACCGGCAACCTATTTCCGTGAGTTCCTCCGACTCTATATGACAGCCAAGAAGCCCGACCGCTCCAAATATCCAGAATGGAACAAAGCCAAATATGTGCAGGACTCCATCAACTGGGAACAGGATCCTCTCTATGGATGGTGTAACAAGAACAGGAAGAAGAATGGTGATCCATATAATGTCTATACCGATGGTCTAAAGGTTTATACCACCCTCAACTCGCGCATGCAGCGTTATGCTGAGATGGCTGTCGATGAACATGTTGCTAAGTTCTTGCAGCCAGCCTTCGACAAGGAGAACCGCAGAAAAAGAAATGCACCTTTCTCAGGAAAACTGACCCCCGAGCAGGTTAAAAGCATTCTTAATCGCTCGGTGCGCCAATGCGACCGCTACAGAGCCATGAAACAGGCGGGAGCTTCGGAGGAGGAAATAAGCAGGGCATTCCGTACACCAGTGGAGATGTCGGTGTTCACCTATCACGGAGAGATAGACACGGTGATGAGTCCTATCGACTCCATCCGCTATTATAAGAAGTTCCTCCGCTGCGGTTTTATGAGTATGAGTTCGAAGAATGGCGACGTCAAAGCCTATGTCGGAGGCATGGACTTCACCCATTTCAATTATGACATGTGTATGGATGGTCGTCGTCAGGTAGGCTCTACCATCAAACCATTCCTCTATTCTCTGGCTATGGAGAATGGTTTCACTCCCTGCGACGAGGCACCCAATGTTCAACAGACCTATATTGTGGCAGGCAAACCATGGACACCACGCAACTCTGGGCATAGTCGCTATGGCGAGATGGTGACGCTAAAGTGGGGCTTGGCGCAGTCGAACAACTGGATTTCCGCCTATCTCATGAGCAAACTCGATGCCATCGACCTCGTTAATCTGCTCCATGAGTATGGCATCGCCAATCCAGATATCCATCCCTCAATGTCGCTCTGCCTTGGTCCGTGCGATATCTCTGTGGCTGAGATGGTGAGTGCCTACACTGCATTTGCCAACAATGGCATCCGCTGTGCTCCCCGTTTCGTCACACGTATCGAGGATAATGAGGGCAATGTGATAGCTACCTTCTCTCCAAGAATGAACGAGGTCATCAGTGCGGAGAGCGCTCATAAGATGCTCTATATGTTGCGTGGCGTTGTCGATGGGGGAACGGCGGGCCGTCTCCGCTTCCGCTATCATCTTGGATGTGAGATAGGTGCCAAGACAGGTACAACAAACAACAATAGCGATGCCTGGTTCTTGGGCTTCACTCCCTCCCTTGTAAGTGGTATATGGGTAGGTGGCGACGACCGCGATATTCATTTCGACAGCATGAGCATGGGACAGGGAGCCACCATGGCACTCCCCGTATGGGCATATTACATGAAGAGAGTGTTAGCCGATGAGAGTCTGGGTTATTCAGAGGCTGAGACCTTTGAACTGCCAAAAGATTTCAATCCCTGTGGTTCTACCTCAGAGGGTGAGTTTGTAGAGGAAGAGGGAATGGAGAATATAGAAGAGGTGTACGAATGATATGAGTAGATATTTCATTACGCTTAGCTACGATGGTACACGCTTCCATGGCTGGCAGGTGCAACCCAATGGTGTGAGCGTGCAGGAGGTGCTTGAAGATGCCTTGGGAAAACTCCTTCGTCAACCCACCCCAGTGACGGGAGCCGGGAGGACAGATGCTGGGGTGCACGCCCGCGAGATGGTAGCCCATTTCGATACCGACCAGCAGATTGACGGCAAGCAGATGATCTATCGTCTCAACCGCATCCTTCCCCGTGATGTAGCCGTATATAGTGTACGAGAGGTGCCCCAGGAGATGCACGCCCGTTTCAGTGCCGTGAGAAGGATGTATCACTATTATATACATACCGCCAAGGCTCCCTTCCTCCGACATTACTCATGTGAGCTCCATTATCCCCTCGATTTTCAGTTGATGAACGAGGCAGCAGAGACCTTGCTATCCTATAGCGACTTTGGTGCATTCTGTAAGAGCCATTCAGATGTGAAGACCACCCTGTGCACGATATATGCCGCCCGTTGGCATCAGATAAGTGATGATGCATGGTATTTTGAGATTGCCGCCAACAGGTTCCTGCGCAACATGGTGAGGGCGGTGGTGGGAACACTCATCGAGGTGGGCCGTCATCGGCTTACTGTAGAAGAGTTTAAGCAGGTGATAGAGACAGGCAGCCGTTCTGCTGCAGGAGAATCGATGCCCGCCCATGCCCTCTTCTTAGAACAGGTAGATTATGAAGGCCTCTGACCGATGTCCTCAGTGAAGAGATATTGTATTTAGAAAAAGATTGTTTTTATGTGGCTGATATTAGCGTTTCTGTCGGCAGCCCTTTTGGGCTTCTACGACTCATTCAAGAAGAAATCACTTAAGGAGAATGCCGTCCTTCCAGTATTGTTTCTCAATACCCTGTTCTCCTCGCTCATCTTTCTTCCTTTCATCCTTCTCAGTGTCCATACTGACTGCTTAGTATCCACTCCTTTTCAGACAGCCTCTGGCGGATGGGTGGAGCATGGCTATATTCTGCTGAAGAGTGTCATCGTGTTGAGCAGTTGGGTGCTGGGATATTTCGGTATGAAGCATCTCCCCCTTACCATCGTTGGTCCTATCAATGCCACACGACCCGTGATGGTCTTAGTAGGTGCCTTTCTTGTGTTTGCCGAGCGTCTTAATCTATGGCAGTGGATGGGTGTGTTACTCGCCATCGTCTCCTTCTTCATGCTCAGTCGCAGTGGAAAGAAGGAAGGTATCGACTTCAAACATAACCATTGGATATGGATGATTGTTGGCGCAGCGCTCCTTGGTGCCGTGAGTGGACTCTACGACAAGTACCTCATGGCTGCCCCCGAAGCGGGTGGAGTAGGGCTCGACCGCATGATGGTGCAGAGTTGGTACACCCTTTATCAGTGTGTGATGATGGGAGCGATGCTTCTTCTCCTCTGGTGGCCTCAGCGTCAGCATACCACACCATTTCGTTGGGATTGGTCCATCATTGGTGTCAGCGTGTTCCTGAGCACCGCCGACTTCGTCTATTTTTATTCCCTTAGCCTTCCCGGTGCAATGATCAGTATTGTGTCGATGATTCGTCGTGGAAGTGTTATCGTCAGCTTCCTCTTCGGTGCTGCTGTCTTTCACGAGAAGAACCTTAAATCCAAGTTTCTCGATCTTGCCCTTGTCCTCCTTGGTATGATATGCCTCTATATCGGTTCAAGATAAATCCCAGTTTCTTCGCATACCATTGCAGATTAAGGTTTTGTAGCATCGACAATGAGATAATGAGAAAGAATCGTGTATGTTGAAGACTTCTGTTGCCGAAAAGTAATCAAAATGCCTCTTCTGCTTACGTCTTGCTTTTTCAAAGGTGCTAAATACTGCGTTGTTTTCAATCAAGGACCACTATGGGCGCAAATACGCGATTCTTAACGCACCACTATTTTACCATCCTTAACGTTTCGCGTACATCATTTTTACCTCAGCGCACATGACTGCCCAGTCATAGGTAGATGGTGTGTTAACAAATGTGATGATGGTGGCTGAAATGGCTGTTTTTGAGAGCACTTTTTCAGGAGTTTTCGATGAAATAGAAAAGGCTTTGAAGTCCCTATTTCATCGGCGTTTTATCACATTTTTGACCCTCATTTCATACGATCTATGACTGCCCGTTCAATGCTCCTATGACTGCCCAGTCATAGGTAGAGTGACTGCCCAGTCATAGGTGGAGTGACTGCCCAGTCACAGATTTATTGAATATCACTGCGCAGTTATTGAACGGTTATTGAACGAAACGGGGGTTTTTCGCTCATTTTTTGAACGGTTTTGAACGGAGGG
>JAHAZN010000011.1 GCA_018385335.1 Prevotella sp. | reverse complement strand
TGACTGGGCAGTCACTCCACCTATGACTGGGCAGTCACTCTACCTATGACTGGGCAGTCATAGGAGCATTGAACGGGCAGTCACAGATCGCATGAAATGAGGGTCAAAAATTCGCTAAAACGCCGATGAAAAAGGGGCTTCAAAGCCTTTTCTATTTCACCGAAAACTCCGGAAAAAGTGGTCCCAAAAACAGCCTTTTCAGTCACCATCATTACATTTGTTAACACTCCACTTGGCTATGACTGGGCAGTCATGTGCGCTGAGGTAAAAAGGTTTTACTCCAGATGTTAAAGAGCGTGAAAATACCATGCCACGAGAATCGATTATTTGCGCCCATAGTGGTCCATGATTGAAAATAACGCCATATTTCGGGCTTTAAAAATAGCAATATGTAAGCTATGAAGGGATTTATCTTTCTTTTTATCCAAAGAAGTTGTTAACCAACACGGTATTCTTTTGGTAACACAGTTTTCTTACCTACGGATATTCTTGGTGAGAATGAATGGAAAAAGATTTTTTTTCGTAACTTTGCCCCTATACAATAAAGAAACGATGAAAACAAAGATGATAGGATTAGTTGCATTTATCAGCAGTCTGCTGGGATGTAATGCTCAGAACCAGGGATTCACCAGTCTCTCTGTCGGCGATTACGCCAAAGCTATTGAGGACACAACAATAGTGCGTCTCGACGT
This sequence comes from Prevotella sp., assembly GCA_018385335.1. GTDB lineage: Bacteria > Bacteroidota > Bacteroidia > Bacteroidales > Bacteroidaceae > Prevotella. Next base: position 12,108 of record JAHAZN010000011.1, on the reverse strand, counting down.
GCGTAGTGCTGCGGAGTATGCGGCCGGACATATTGCCAACGCAATAAATATCGACGTGCTGCAAGATGGTTTTGAAACCAAGGCTATGCAGATGCTGCCAAAGAACAAGACCATCGCCGTGAACTGCCGTAGCGGCAAACGCAGTAAGCGTGCTGCCGCCATCTTAGTGAAGAGAGGCTACGAAGTGATAGAACTGGATGCTGGCTTCAACGAATGGGTAAACGCAGGGATGCCAGTGACGAAATAAACGCTATTCCGTTACCCTGAAACACCACACCTTACCCTGAATGGTGCGTCCATGTACTTTTGTGCAGATAATCAAAACAATCGTTGAACATCAGACGATGACAATCAAACAAACTAACTAAAAACTATAGAAATGAATCTACAGAGTTATCCTCTCTATTTGTTTGCTAAGCGAGGCTTCTGGCTCGTTGCACTGCTCTTTCTGATGACATATATAGCAGAGGCTGCCACACCTTCACGCAGCAAGCAAAGCAAGTCGAAGCAGGTGGTGCGTGTTGCCGACCTTGAGGTGGAACACCTCGAAGAACCTTTGGCCATTGACAACCGTCATCCCCGTTTCTCATGGCGACTCTATTCCGAGAAGCAGGATGTGCGACAGCTGTCTTATCAGATTCTTGTGGCAAGCAGCAAGGAGAAGTTGGGTGCCGACGAGGGCGATCTTTGGAACTCTGGCACTGTCAACTCTCCACAGCAGATATGGATTACTTATGCCGGCAATGCCTTGCGCGACTGTCAGCAAGCCTTCTGGAAGGTACGCGTGGTGACCAATGTAGGGACCACCCCATGGAGTGCTCCTGCACGCTTTGGCATAGGAATGCTGAGCGAGACACGGTGGGGAGGACGATGGATAGGACTGGAACGACTGATGGAGGGCGAGTCACGAGGACTACACACCCGACTCTCTGCCCGCTATTTCCGTCGTGAGTTTAAACTGAAGTCGATACCCGTACATCGCGCCACTGCCTATATCGCCGGTCTCGGCCTCTACCGACTCTTTATCAACGGCAAGGAGGTGGCTGCCGACGAGGTACTCAAACCATCACCCGCAGACTACCGCAAGACCGTCTATTACAATGCCTACGACGTGACAGCGATGCTCGACACGCTTACAGCCGTAGGAGTGATGGTGGGCAACGGTAGGTATTTCCCCATGCGACAGAACAAACCTTATAAGACACCTGTCTTCGGACTGCCCAAATGCCGACTCAACATCTTGGTGGAATATGCTGACGGCAGTAAGGAGAAGATAGTGACCGATGAGCGTTGGAAGGTGACTGCTGATGGTCCTATCCGTGCCAACAACGAATATGATGGAGAAGAATATGACGCGCGTAAAGAACTGGGACAATGGACACTGCCGCATTACGACGACTCGCGATGGATGCAGGCGGAGCGAGCCGCCCTACCCGACGGTGTGCTCTCAGCACAGATGATACCTAACATGACTGCCGAAAAGGTGACCGAGGCTGTGCGTATCATCCCCGTCGCTGCTGACAGACAAGCATCTTCCTCAGCCCGTCATATCGTTGATTTCGGACAGAACATGGCGGGATGGATAAGCGTTCGCCCCTGCGGAAAGGCTGGCGACACCATCCGCATCCGCTATTCCGAGAAGCTCTCTGCCGATGGTAGTCTTTACACCGCCAACCTCCGCGATGCGCGTTCGGAAGACCTGTATATCTGTCATGGCAGGGAGCAGGACAGCTTCACCCCCTCCTTCGTCTATCATGGTTTCCGTTATGTGGAAATATCCGGACCAGTACGTATCGAACCCTCGGCCATCGTTGCCTATGCAGTGGGCGACAAGATGCAGCGCACAGGACATTTCGCCTGTTCCGACACGCTGCTGAACAGAGTAATCAGTCATGCCTATTGGGGCATCCGCAGCAATTATAAAGGGATGCCTGTTGACTGTCCACAGCGCAATGAGCGACAGCCTTGGTTAGGCGACCGCACAGCAGGGGCGCTGGGAGAGAGTTTCCTCTTCGACAATGAGCGTCTCTATGCCAAATGGATGCGTGATATCTGTGAGGCTCAGCGCTCCGATGGTAACATCCCCGATGTAGCACCAGCTTTCTGGAACTATTATTCTGATGATGTCACCTGGCCTGCTGCCCTACCCTTTATCTGTGACATGCTCTATCGGCAGTATGGCGATGCTGAACCTATCCGGCAGTCGTATGCCAGCATCAGAAAATGGGTGAACCATATCACCGATGAATATCAGCGTGATGGCATTATCACACGCGACAAATATGGCGACTGGTGTATGCCACCAGAGAAACTGGAACTGATACATAGCGAAGACCCTCAGCGCATGACCGACGGACGGCTGCTCTCCACAGCTTATCTCATCCGTGTGATGCAACTCATGGAGCGCTTCGCCTCCATTGCCCATCATGCTGACGAGGCAGAACAGTGGCGACAGCGACATGAGACGATGACCTCGCATTTCAACCGCCACTTCCTCAACGTGCACCGTGGCACCTCACAGGCTCCCGGTCATGTGCTCTATCCCGACAGCATCTTCTATGGTAACAATAGTGCCACTGCCAACATCCTGCCCCTCGCCTTCGGTCTTGTGCCCGACAGCGTGCGCAGTGAGGTGGTGAAGAATCTTGTTACTGATATCATCACCCGTCATCAGGGACACCTGTCGAGTGGAGTCATCGGTATCTCATGGCTCCTCACCACACTCTGCGACCAAGGTTTTGCTGATGTTGCCTGGTTGATAGCCACCCAGCGCAGTTATCCCTCATGGGGATATATGGCTGAGCAGGGTGCCACCACCATCTGGGAACTGTGGAACGGCGACAAGGCGAACCCTAAGATGAACAGCGGCAACCATGTGATGCTGCTTGGCGACCTGCTTCCCTGGGCGTTCTCACGCATGGCTGGCATCCGACGCTCGTTGGAGGCGGGAGCCGACGGCACACCCTCTCGCCATTTCCTCCTCTCACCATCGTGGGACGTGCCCGACTGTGAGTGGGTAGATGCCTCATGGTGCTCTCCCTATGGCATAGTGAGAAGCAGTTGGCGTAAGACGCTACAACACTTCGAATGGTGTGTTGAACTGCCCTGTAACACGTCTGCCACCATCTGTCTGCCCGACGGCACCACCAAGGAGCTCAGCTCGGGAAAACATCAGATAGAGGGGAACATACCCACCGTTTCTCCCATGGTGGTGAAGGATGAGTTTCTCTATATCCCGACGACCTTCCCCCAGTGTCATGCCTCCACCATCGTTGAGACACGTAAGGGCGACCTCGTAGCAGCCTATTTTGGTGGACTCTATGAGCGTCATCCAGAGGTGTGCATCTATGTCAGTCGCAAACCTAAGGGGAGCGACAAATGGGAGGCGCCACAGATGGTTGCCGATGGTGTCTTCACACCAGGTACACCTGATGCAGACTTCGCCGGCATCGACAGCACAAGCAACCGCAAAGCCTGTTGGAATCCAGTATTGTATGAGATGCCCGATGGTGAACTGTGGCTGTTCTTCAAGATAGGAAAGTCAGTAAAAGACTGGACGGGATGGCTTGTTAAGTCGCATGACGGAGGAAAGACATGGTCAGAGAAGGAGCATCTGCCACAGGGATTCCTTGGTCCTGTGAAGAACAAACCCGAATGGGTGGATGGACGTTTGCTCTGTGCCTCAAGTACGGAGAACAACGGATGGAAGATACATTTCGAAATCTATCATCCCGACAGCAAAACGTGGAAATATGTTGGTCCGATAGAAGCAGAACAGGCGCCTCGCACCATCAAACCTTCGGAGATGAAACCCATTGACTGCATCCAGCCCTCTATCCTTCGTCATCGCGACGGCAGACTGCAAGTGCTCTGTCGCACACGCAACGGTCGTCTCGCCACTTCGTTCAGCAGTGACGGAGGTGAGCACTGGAGCAAGGTGGAGCTTACCGATGTGCCCAACAATCAGTCGGGCACCGATGCTGTGACACTGCGCGACGGACGTCAGGTGCTCATCTACAACGATTTTGCTACGCTGCCAGGCACCAACAAAGGTCCACGTACGCCCCTGAGTATAGCAGTGAGCAACGACGGATGGCACTGGCAACATCTGCTAACGCTCGAGGACAGTCCTATCAGTCAGTATTCCTATCCTTCCATCATCCAAGGTAGCGACGGCTCCCTCCATGTCGTCTATACCTGGCGACGTCAGAGGGTTGCCTACAAAAAGATACAATTGAAATAACAGCTATCAAGAAAAGATACAATGAAAAGACATGAGACAGTACCTGCCCTCAAAATGACAAATCTTATAAAAATGTATGCCCCTCGTTTCTCAACGAGAGGCATCTCAATAGGTATTAGTTTTACAAGGTAAAAAGATTGTATTCAGGATAACGCCACAAAGATAATCAATTTTTCACAACTTGCAACACCTTTCTATATGTTTTATAACATGTGAGGATAATTGAAGCCTTATTTAACCAAATTATCTTGTGTATCTTCATAGTGATCGGTGGAATAGAAGATGCGTAGGATGCCTTTTCCTTGCACTTTGATGCGATAGATCAAACTCTTCCACAGACTGTCGTTGCCAAGGGTGCCATAGCCGGTGATGGCTTTGGCCTGGCTGTTGCGAACGAAGGCTATCTGTCCATATTTCTTTAGAGAGAGTGCCATCGACCCATCCTCACCTCTCTTGATATCTACCCGATACTCCTCCTTCCTTGCCGAAGGGATGTGGTAGGCCATCACCAAACCACGCACGCTGAGTTCTGGACGACGGAAATGCTGTGCCCATAGGAAGAGGTCGCGACAGAGACAGAACAGAGAGAGACTGAAGGCGGAGTGCTTTTCGGTAGGGAAATAGGACCAGGTGGCTGACGCTGCTACCACATTGGGCTTTGTGAGCGCCTTCATCATCACATCATAGTAATGGGGTGGATAGAGCGTATCGGCATCAGTACAGAAGTAATAGGTGCCTTTAGCCTCCTGTAGTCCCCTGCGACGAGCATAGCCACAACTGTGCTGATGCTCGGTGAAATAGGTGATGCCGAGACGTTCGAAAATCTCTGCGGTTCGGTCGCAACTGTCATTGTCAACACCGATAATCTCTACAGGATAACTGCACTGTATCTCACTCAGCGCCCACAGACACGCCATAAGGTGCTTCTCCTCATTATAGGCGATAACAACGATGGAGAGCAGCGGCTCGTTGCTCTGTAGCGCTGCCAAACGCTGACGGGTCTCAGCAATGAGCTCGTCGGGCACCTCATCGAAAGGTCTGTCGTAGATACTCAAGTATTTATCATACCATTTGTTCATATCATCATGTTCTTATTCGGTTACTATTGAATGGATTCCTTCTGCATAAACTCCTCAAACTGGTCACCATAACCATTGAAGACGTTGATATCCACATCGCCCTGGATGCCCTCCACACGACCATCGGAACAGAGTTGCCAATAGGCTAAGCGCACATCGGGTTTATATTCTCCATATCGGGCTATCCACACATGATATTTTCGTTTGATGTCCGGACGCTGACGGAGATATTTATTTACGAAGTTCTGACTGATGTATAGCACCGGAATGGTGTGTGTTGACTTTTCCACCTTGTGCATCCATGCCAACACCTCACGCCACAGGACATCAATGCCGCCCATGGCGATAATCTGTCGGTCGGAAGGTTCCACATCGAGCACGGGAGGGAGATCGCCTTTGGCAAAACGTGTCTGTTTGAGAAAGAACGTTGCCTGTTTCTCACCACTTGTCTTCGTAGAGAAGAAATGATAGGCACCGCAGCGGAAACCATAGCGACGAGCCTGACGGTAGTCGGCAAGATAATACTTGTTGCGAATGGTTGTTCCCTCGGTAGATTTGATATAGATGAAGGAGACGGGGTAGTTGGCTGTGCCCTTCACTCCTTTGTTGCCCGTTCGTCCGAGGTAGGTGATACGCAGTTTGTTCCAATGGATGGGGTAATAGCGTCTGCCCTTGCCATGCTGATATTTGGAAATATCGATGCCATAGATGCGTTCGGAGGTGTATTCCATCCTTTCACCGAGGAATCTGCCATAACGCCACTCTCCTGCCCTAAGCTGTTCGCCAGAGAAACTCACGCCGAAGCCATCCTGCAGTCCACCACTGAAATGCCCTTCATAGTCGGTTCGCTCACCAGTCATGAGCTGTCCGTGGCCCTGTGGTGCACCTACCGACGAGAGCTGTCCGTGGTAGTGGCTGGTGGAGGTGGTGAAAGTACCGGAGATGAGGGTGTCGCCCTCCCATCTGCCGAGCAGCGGACTCTCCTCATTGCGGAGCATCACTCCCCTGCCCTCCTTCATGCGCTTGGTATAATGACCATATTGCCAGTTGCCACCGTTGGTGACCAGGAAGACGGAGGGGGCTGATATGCGTCGTGATGTGGTGAGACGGAGGAGAGCAACGGTTGAGGAAGAGGCATCGAGTGTGTCGAGCATAGAGAGGAGCAGACGGTGCTTGGCTATCAACTGCTTCACATTCTCTTGTTGCTTCATCACCACGTTATATCCTTCTTCATGCACTCGGTGTACGGAGAGGTAATAGTCGTTCTCTTCCTGTCTCTTCAGCAGTTCATCGAGCTCACGCTGATAGGCTGTCTTATGACGACTCACCACTGACGTGGAGTCGAGCAGTGAGGGACCTAATGACACCTCGTAACCATCAGCCGAACGGAGCACATAACGCTGCTCATCGACGGTCCATGTGGGGACAAAAGGTGCCTTTCGCTGGCTCTCTGCGTAGTAGCCGACGAAAAGCAGAAAGACGATGGTCGAATGAAAAAACCATCTGACCAACGTCTTCCTTTTTATTGAAATATAATCCTTATCCACATCCCTGATTATCCATTCATCGACAGGAGGAACTCCTCGTTGTTACGCGTCTGCACCAGGCGGTCGCGTACGGTATCCATGGCCTCGATAGGATTCATCTCACTGATAAACTTACGAATGATCCACATGCGGTTGAGTGTTGTCTGATCCTGCAGCAGGTCATCGCGTCGTGTTGACGACTGAACGAGGTTGACAGCAGGGAAGATACGCTTGTTGCTGAGCATGCGGTCGAGTTGAAGCTCCATGTTACCTGTTCCCTTAAACTCTTCGAAGATCACTTCATCCATCTTAGAACCGGTGTCAATAAGTGCGGTAGCGATGATGGTGAGCGACCCACCATTCTCGATATTACGTGCAGCACCAAAGAATCGTTTGGGTTTCTGCAGCGCATTGGCATCAACACCACCGGTGAGCACCTTTCCACTGGCAGGACTTACGGTGTTATAGGCACGTGCGAGACGTGTGATAGAGTCGAGGAAGATCACCACATCATGTCCACACTCCACCATACGTTTAGCTTTCTCGAGCACGATGCCAGCAATCTTCACATGACGGTCGGCGGGCTCATCGAAGGTGGAGGCGATAACCTCGGCATTGACGGTGCGACTCATGTCGGTCACCTCCTCAGGACGCTCATCGATGAGCAGCATCATGAGATATGCCTCGGGGTGGTTGGCGGCGATGGCATTGGCAATGTCCTTCATGAGGATGGTCTTACCCGTCTTGGGCTGTGCCACGATGAGTGCACGCTGTCCCTTACCAATGGGTGAGAAGAGATCGACGATACGCACGCTGGGGTTGGTGGTGGCAGGGTCGCCGCAGAGACGGAACTTCTCTTCGGGGAAGAGCGGTGTGAGATGTTCAAACGACACACGGTCTCTCACCTCCAAGGGGTCACGTCCGTTGATGCTCACCACCTCGTTCATTGCAAAATATTTCTCGTTGTCGTGTGGCGGACGGATAGTACACTCCACCACATCACCGGTCTTCAGTCCGTAGCGCTTCACCTGCTGCTGTGATACATAGATATCATCGGGCGAAGAGAGGTAGTTATAATCGCTTGAGCGGAGGAATCCATAGCCGTCGTTGAGCATCTCAAGCACACCATTACCCTTGATGATGTCGCCAAAATCATAGAGAGGTTTGTTCGAAGGAGCGATGTTAGCCTGCTGATAGGAGGTGTTGTTATTCACCATCGGACGGTCGAACATATCGAGGGTAGGAATGGCTGCCTGGTCTTCGATAGGCAGATCGACAACACAGATGAAATCTGTTCCGTCGCCGGGGTCTCCTTCCCACACACCATCCTGCATTGGATCGGCAGCCTCTTTGGGTGCTTCTTCAGCCGTCTCTGCATCGTTGTGCTGCGCCATCTTCTCCTGTAACATTTCGATAAGAGGGAGTTCCTGCTGAGCTGCATTCTCTTCGTTCTGAAAGGCAGCCTCGGGCACTACATCCTCTACCACCTCCACCACCTTGGGTTTTCTTCCCCTGCGCTTGGGGGCAGGTGCGGGAACTTCTTCTGCCTGAGCTGCTGTCATGTTGTCTTTTGGTGTCTCTGTAGGTGCAACTGTAGCATCAGCATTATCAGTGGCTACAGCTTCAGCCAGAGTGTTGCTGTCACTGAAGAGCGATGGTTTCTCAGGAGTTTTGTTAGCCCTCACATCATAGTTTTCGCCTTCAGTGCCACTCACTGTATAGACTTTATCTGTATCTTTCTTTACAATCCTTGTGCGTTTTCTTTTCTGTGTAGCTGTCGTACTCGTAGCTTCTGTCTCTGCAGCCTTGTCGAGGATGGCATAGATGACAGTCTCCTTGCCATCACCATCATTGATGCTAATACCAAACTTGCTGGCCAACTCCATCAACTGGAGTGTGCCCATAGCTTCTAATTCTTCTTTTGTATACATACATTAACGTGAGTATATAATAATAGGTGTGTGATATAATTATTTCGAGATGAAATTGGAGGAAAGTGTTTCTCAACATGGAAAACACCCATCAAAAATCGAATGCAAAGTTAGTTTATTTTTTTTATTCCACAAATTTTTGACAGCCTATATTTCTAAATATATACAAAAAAGTGATGATTTAGTATCGTTCATGGTGTTCATCTTCTATTTTTTTACTACCTTTGTAACAAGAATGTAACATTCACTACTGCTAACATCACTAATGAAAAACCTTCTTGACACGTTTATCCCCATCAGCCTTGATGAGATGAGCGACATCAGACTGATGAATCGCACTGACACGAAGTTTGTCACTACCCTACCCCTTCTCAGACAACTCTTGGAGATGGCGCGTGACAGTTATCGTGTGCAGGAGATTGAGGGGAACAGACTGGCCAATTATTACACGCTCTATTTCGATACGCCCGACCATGCGATGTATCTGGCGCACCATAACGGTCGTGCTAACAGACAAAAACTAAGGGTGAGGGCGTATGTTGATTCGGGACTGAGTTTCCTGGAGGTGAAGACCAAGAACAATCATCTGCGCACCAACAAGAAACGTGTGGTGGCTCAACACTTCGACCCGTTACATCCCGACTACGACTACTTCAGACGGTCGATGACTGACGAGTGGGCGGAGGAAAACAGAGCTCTGATAAGAAAACAGTTGAGAGGCGAACACTTGATGTTGCCGAAGACGGAAAACAACTTTCAACGCATCACCTTGGTGAACAACAGAAAGACAGAACGACTCACTATCGACCTCGGACTGAAATTCAGAAACATCATCTCCGACAGACAGATAACACTCGACAACATCGCCATCATCGAACTGAAACGCGACGGACTGCAGCACTCCCCTATCTTGGAACTGCTCAGACAACTGCACATCAAACCGATGGGATTCTCCAAATACTGCATGTCGATGGCTATGACCAATGAGGCGCTCAAACAGAACAGATTTAAACCTCGACTGCATGCTATCAGTAAGATGATGCTATTGACATAGACAATGGCTCATCTCAACGTAGAATACTATCCATTACCAATAATATCACATTCTTCTAACTAACAACAATCCCAAATTTTCACACTATGATGAATCTGTTTTCAGAGGCCTTTGCCTCTATGCTTGTGCGATTCTTAGTTTGTTTTTGTGTCAACCTCTTCATCGTTGACCGACTCTATTACCGCAAAAGCAAGCGGAGAGACTTCTATTTCACCTTTATGCTCTCTTCTATAGCAATCTTCTTCCTCGTGTTCTTCATGATTTTCGTGCTCGAAGACCTGAAGACCAAGACGAGCATCGGTATAGGTATCGGACTTTTCGGTATCTTCAGCATCATGCGGTATCGCACCGATGCCATGCCTGTCAGGGAGATGACTTATCTCTTTGTTATCATCGCGCTCTCGGTGGTCAATGCTATCGCTGCCTCGGTGAGCATCATCGAACTGCTCATCACCAACCTCCTCGTGATAGTTGCCATCGCATGGTTTGAACATCGACTGAAGATTATCCCCACCAAACTGGTGCAGTATGATCGTCTGGAACTCATCAAACCTGAGAGATATGAGGAGATGAAGAATGACCTGGAGAAACGTCTCGGAGTGAAGATTATCAAAGTGGAGGTGGGTGCCGTTGATATGCTGAGGGACATGGCGATGCTCAAGGTATATTATGTGGGAGAGAGTTATAACAGCGTAGATGACAAACTGAAGATTAAGCTCATCCTCCTCATCACCCTGCTTCTGCCCTCACAGCAGATGATGGCACAGAACAACGAATGGGGGCTCTGGACATCGGCAAGTGTAGAGAAGAAGATAAATAAGCTGTGGAGCGTGGAGGCTGAGGGGGAACTGCGCACACGAAACGATTTTAAGACCATCGACCGCTGGAGCGGCGGCGTAGAGGTGAACTACAAAGTGGCGTCTTTCCTCGCACTCGGTGCTGGATATACGATCCTCTACGACAACAACATAGAGAAAATAAGCTGGCACGATGATGGCACGCCTAACAACTGGCGACCTTCTTACTGGGGACTGCGCCACCGATTTAACGTGGATGCCACGCTCAAGCACAGCATAGGACGAATACGTCTCTCGCTGCGCGAAAGGTGGCAATATACCTATCGGCCGGAGAAGAGCACCGAAAGGTATGATTTTGACAACAGTAAATGGGAGGAGAAGTGTGTGAACGGCAAGGCAAAGCACCTGCTGCGCTCACGCCTACAGATTGACTATAATCTAAAGAAGAGTAAGATTGACCCTTTTGCCTCGGTGGAACTGTTTAACGGATGGAATGTGCAAAAGGTGAGATACTCGATAGGCGCCGACTGGAAACTGTCGAAGAAACACAGTGTAGGCATGGGCTATCGCTACCAGACCACCGACGATGATGATAACAACGAACCTGACAGACATATCTTAAATGTTGGTTATAAATACAAATTCTAAAATAGTCTCCATTATGAAAAAACATTATTTCCCTCTCGCCATAGCCGTAAGCATGCTCTGCATGAGCTGCGAGAACGATGATACCAACTTCGACAACATCATCAACAATCCCTTCACTCCCATAGAGATTGCGTTTAGCGACGAGCCCTTATACGAGCCCGACGAACAGATACCTGCCGATGACAACGACTATGTAGAAAACAATCACTTCACCAAGCATATCGTGGTCAGCTACACCGTGCACAGGTGACTGGAGCGGCAGACATCGCCATGGTAAAGAAGGAAGGTGGACATGTGACCATCAATGCGCTGACCAAGCAGATTAGCATCGCACTCACGGGAGAATGTAGCAACGGTTCACTGAAGGTTTATAGCGACTACAAATACCGGTTGCTCCTCGACGGAGTGAAGCTCACCAACCCTATGGGGGCTGCCATCAACAACCAGTGTGGCAAGTCGGTGTATGTTGTTCTCTCGGAGAATAAGGAGAACAGGCTGCAGTGTAGCGGGAGCGATGTGGTGTACACCGAAGGTGAAGATATGAAGGGTGCCTTCTTTAGCGAGGGACAGGTGATCATCAGTGGTCGCGGAGCGCTCAACATCAGTTCTGCCTACCGCAATGCTCTGGCGAGCGATGACTACATCATCATCCGTCCTCACAACCGGCTCACGCTCAGCAGCAGTCAGGGCAATGCCATCAAGGCAAACGATGGTGTGAGCATACTCGGCAGCACCCTCAACATCAGTGTCAATGCGCCTGGCAGCAAAGGTATCAACAGCGAGGCTGACATCGTGATAGCAGGAGGACGCACCACCATCCTCTCCGAGGC